>CAIMDR010000719.1 GCA_903839795.1 uncultured Methylococcaceae bacterium
CAACGCCTTATTGCTGACCGCCGGATACAATTTCTCGCTGCTCAACCCGCTCTTTTTGCTTGGACTTATTGCTGGCGGCGCGATCATTTACTGGTTTACGGGTGCGTCAATGCAAGCCGTTTCTACGGGTGCTTATCGGGCTGTGGAATTTATCAAAAAACACATCAAGCTTGATGCCGACGCCACTCAAGCATCAGTCGCCGACTCAAAGCGTGTCGTTGAGATTTGCACCCATTACGCACAAAAAGGCATGTTCAACATCTTTATGACCGTGTTTTTTACGACGCTCGCCTTTGCATTCTTAAACGAGTTCTTCTTTATCGGCTACCTGGTTTCAATCTCCATTTTCGGTTTGTACCAAGCCATTTTTATGGCGAACGCCGGCGGTGCCTGGGACAACGCCAAGAAAATTGTCGAAACCGAACTGCACGAAAAAGGCACCGACCTGCACGCCGCCACCATTGTAGGCGACACCGTAGGCGACCCTTTCAAGGACACCTCGTCGGTCGCTATGAATCCAATCATCAAGTTCACCACCCTGTTCGGCGTGTTGGCAGTGGAACTGGCTCTCAGCATGAAACACCTAATGACGCTGCGCCTATCGCTGGCCGCCTTGTTCTTCGCGGTGGCCGTCGTATTCGTGTGGCGTTCTTTCTATCGCATGCGGATCAAAACAACAATTTGAACCGCTTGAGGTTATCTTGTTTGATGGTGCAAGTGACCCAGGTTTTTTATGCTTGAAGAAAGATTTGTTATATGCTTTTCCGTAAAATCTCTATTATATATACGAAATAATATTACAATACATATTATTTTGTAATTTTTATGTATTTTATATGAAAAATCTAGTTGGCTATCAATGGCTTTCAAAGAAATACAATGTTAGTCCGGTTCAGTCATTTGAATTCAAATCGATTAGTGATCAGGCTGGCAAAAACAGATCGGATACACTGTCATGGCATATAACGTTCGCATTAAAGCATGAAGGCATACATCTTGAGTTTTTAAATCGATTATTCAAAGTCATTGAAGAAACTGATCTTGTAGACTGGATTAATAGTGAGCCATCAGGACAGTATGCAAGAAGAGCCGGTTTTTTATATGAATGGTTTGCCGATAAGTCGCTTGAATGCCCAGGCGTCAAGGTTGGTAATTATATTGATATGATTGACAGCGACTCCTATTTTACTTCTGATAGCCCCAGTAATAATTCCCGCTGGCGAGTTCGAGATAACCTCCCGGGAACAAGGGATTACTGCCCAATGGTTTTTCGAACCCGTGCTGTTTGTGCTGCTGAAGCCTATGATTGTGGAAAAGAAATTAAAGCGTTAGAAATGGAGTTTGGCGAAGATCTATTAAGGCGTAGCTCAGTTTGGCTGTCAATTAAAGAAAGCATGGCCAGTTTTGCTATTGAGCGAGAAGATAAATTTATTGATCGTGCAAAGCGTTTTGCCGCAGCAATGGAGCGCTATTGCGGGTTTTATTCTGATCCACTTAATAATGAAGCTATAACAGAATTACAAAAAGAAATTCTTGGTCCGCAAGCACTTCATTACGGAATACGAAAGTCACCCATTTTTGTTGGCGAGTCCGGGTCAGATTACACGCCACGCGTTTATTATATTGCTCCGGACTGGAGATCGACTGAGTCCATGTTGGCGGGACTCTCGGCTTTTAGCGAAAAAACAAAATATCAATCCGCTGTTGTTAGAGCAGCCATAATGTCTTTTGGATTTGTCTATATACACCCCATGACTGACGGCAACGGACGCCTATCAAGGTTTCTTGTTAATGATATGTTGCGGAGAGATGGTGCCATACCTGATCCATTTATTTTACCTATCTCTGCGGCAATTATGAGTTCGCCAAAAAACCGTAAAACTTACGATCAAATAATGGATGTTTTCTCTAAACCATTTATGCTTCACTATAGAGACAATTATGAGTTTGGCGAAGACAAGATTGCGATTGATGGAGTTCATTATGATATTTATTTTGATGCCTACGAAGACGCAAATTCTGCTTGGCGATATCCTGATTTCACAAAACACGTTGAGTACCTGGCTGATATTTTAGAGCTTACCATTAACTCAGAGATGAGAAATGAAGCAGGCTATTTACGAAACCTTAATAAGGCCAGATGTGGAATAAAGGAATTCATAGAGGGGCCAAATAAAGATATCGATAGAATAATTAGGTCGATTATAGACAATGATTACAAAATTTCTAATAAACTCAAAAAAGAATTTGAATTGTTATTGGCGCCAGATATTGCTAATAGCGTCATTGAAGTCGTGTTACGCGCTTATGCAGTAATAATTGATGACGACGATGGTCAACTGCCCCAGCCTTAAGGCTCATCCATGATTGCGCTAAGATACGGCGCTTGGGACAACGCCAAGAAAATTGTCGAAACCGAACTGCACGAAAAAGGCACCGACCTGCACGCCGCCACCATTGTAGGTGAGACCGTAGGCAACCCTTTCAAAGATACCTCGTCGGTCGTGATGAATCCAATCATCAAGTTCACCCCTGTTCTTCGGTGTGAGTGTTTTGCCCACTACCGAGAGGATAACGCGTAAATGGCATAAAAAATTAGTAAATTAATTTATAATATGTTAAATTTTTAATTATTGCAATCTTGAACAAGCTACCTAAATTAATTGACAGTATCCTTGGAAATTTTACAACAAGTTAATTGCTTTGTGATGATGCAAAACTGACACTGATCCTGCAATCAGGTAGCGCTAAAAAACAAGTAAGGATAAGCCTTAGTATGATACGTATAAGTTACAAACTAAATCCCGCGTGGAAGCCTTGCATTTTATTGCAAGACCTGACCCTTTTTTTCCTTTTTCCTTTTTCCTTTTTCCTTGATTGCAAGACTTGACCCTATTCTTTTATATTACCCGCACTGGTTTAATGTGGTTACCTTGCCGGTACAGAACTACCGCCCCAATATTATGACTGAACTGCTGACCGCCTTAAAACAAAGCACAGGGCCTTATCATCAAAGCCTTGAACAAAAATTGAATAGCCTCGACCCGGAAATGTTGTGGGCCGATTATCTAAAGCGGATCAAAGTATTTTGGGACTTTTGCCAGCCTCTTGAAGCCCGACTTGCCAACGTTGCCGAGTTAAAAACGTGCTTGCCGGACTTTCAGGCACGGTTAAGGGCTGCCAAAGTAGATCAGCAACGGGTGATTAAAGCAGCTTGCCAAACCTTTCAAACCTTCGAACAATGGCTTGTGTCATGATTAACGATACTGTTTTGCGTCTCTTAGTTGTCGATGATAATCCTGATGATCTGGATATGATGCGTTTCATGCTGACCAACTCCAAGCGCCGACTTCAGATTATTGAAGCTGAAACCGGTGCAGCCGCTTTAAAAATTTGCCAAGAAAACCCGCCGGATTGCGTGCTGCTGGACTATCACCTGCCAGACTTTGAGGCACCGGATTTACTGGCTGAACTGGGTGGAGATCAATTGCCTAGGTGCCCTGTCGTCGTTATCACAGGGCTCACCGATGGCTTGAGTGGCTCTGAAGTCATAAGTATGGACGCCCAGGATTTTATTGGCAAAAGCTGGATAAACCAGGAAAGTTTGGTACGCGCTATCGAACATGCCATCGAACGTTACAAATTGCTTCGGGAGTTGCGTGACAAGGAACAATTACTGTTTGCATCGCAACGCAATGCGCATATTGGCAGTTGGGCTCATTACCGTGACGGGAGCATTATCTGGTCTGATGAAACCTACCGACTTTGGGGGGTATCACCGGACAGCTTTACACCCAGTATCCAAGCACTGGAGTGCTTGGTTTATCCGGAAGACTGGCCTACGCTGAGAACTGGTATGGCGGCGTGTCTGGCTGGTGAAAATCCGCCTGAAATTGTGACACGTCGTTTGATGCCTAACGGCACTTTCCGCTATTTATGCGGAAAAGCTGAATTAAACAGTAATCCCGAACGCAAAAATCTGCTAATGGAAGGAACTGTGCAAGACGTTACCGAACGTACGCTGGCCCAAATCAAGCTAAAAGACAGCGAAGAACTGCTGCGGCTGGCCTTGGATGCTGGCTGGCAAGGGGTTTTTGACTGGGATATTGTCCTTAACCGGTACGTCTGGTCAGATCGGCACGAGGTATTGTGGGGCTTTAAGCCGGGCGAATTTGATGGGTCTTATGCACATTTTGCCAGTCGTGTGCATACTGATGACCTGCAACGCGTTGAAGATGAAATGGCTCGCTGCATAGCCACGCGCGATCATTTCAAGCAACAATATCGCGTAGTCCGGCTTGATGGCATTGAGCGATGGGTGTCGAGTGCTGGTAAATTCCACTTTAATGCCGCCGGGCAGGCACTCCGAATGACCGGCACTTCCGAAGATATTACTGAGCGTAAACGTTCCGAAGCCCTACTTTTAGAAGCTGAGGCTACGCGCATCGCAGCACATTATGCACGTAATTTGCTGGAAACCCACCTAGACCCTCTGGTAACACTCAGCAGTGACGGCAAGATTACCGATGCCAATACGGCCGCCGAAACTGCTTTTGAATGCGCTAAAAGCGAGCTGATTGGCAGCGATTTTGCCGGTTATTTTACCGAACCTGAGTCGGCTATAGCGTTGTATCAGCAGGTCTTTAAAACTGAAACTGTACAAAACCACGCACTTGACATCCGCCATGCCGAAGGACAGCCGACTCCGGTTTTGTATAACGCCACCTTATATCGGAATGACGCAGGAGCCGTGTTGGGTGCCCTTGCTGTTGCTCGCGACATAACCGAACTGGTCAAAATAGGCAAGGCATTGAAAAGGAGTGAGTACCGTTTTAAAGCCATATTTAATAAAGCTCCCTTAGGCATCGTAATAACAGATTCCTTAACCGGACAGATACATTCGATCAATCCCATGTTTGCCAAAATTATCGGTAAAACGATGGCGGAAATTGTTACTATCGACTGGATGAGCATTACGCATCCAGACGATGTGCAAAAAAATATGGACAATATAATCTTGATGAATAGCGGACAAATTCCGGGATTTCAGATGGAAAAACGTTACCTAAAGCCGGATGGCTCTATATCCTGGGTTAACCTGACGGTTTCCCCGCTTGATGTAAGCGATAATAACAGTCCACGGCATATTGCCATAATAGAAGACATCACTCATCGAAAACTGAACGAACACCTTATCTTAAATGAAAGCGATAAGAATAAAGCCTTGCTGAATGCTGCAAGCGATGGTATTCATATTCTGGACGAGCATGGCAATCTCGTCGAGTTTAGTCCTTCATTTTCCAATATGTTAGGTTACTCACCAGAAGAAACCGCCAGGCTCAATCTGCGCGATTGGGATACGCAAATAACGTCTGAGCAGTTGCCCCTCATCATTCAAGTGCTATTTAAGCAACCCGAAGTCTTTGAAACCCGACATCGTCGTAAAGATGGCTCTATTATTGACGTGGAGATTAATGCCAAAGTTATTGCTCTGTCAGGAAAACATTATCTTTATGCATCCTCACGGGATATTACCGAACGCAAACAACATGAAAATCAACTTAAAGAGAACGAGCAACAATTACTCAATATCCTTAATGTTAGCCCTATGGGAACCCTCATCGCCATCAACAAAGGCAGCGAAGTCGTGTTCTACAACCAGGTTTATAAAAATTTGATCGGCGATGCTGACCCGGAAAACTATAACCCAGAGCAGTTTTACGTCAACGTCGAAGACTACCGGCAGATCGTTGCGGAAGTGGCAAAAGGTCATAGTGTAATCAATCGTCC
>CAIMDR010000720.1 GCA_903839795.1 uncultured Methylococcaceae bacterium
ACTAACGAGGCTGTGACGTTATGGCTGCATCAAGATCCCAAAAACCAGATAGCAAGAAAAATTGCTGCCTTATTGGCATTAAGGTCTGGTGATAAGAAGGCCGCCGCCGAGCATTTAAATGTCTTGCTGGCGGTTGATCCGGCCGGTTTTGAAGGTGCATTGCTGGAGTTGGCCGGTGTGCTGCAAAAGGAAGGCAAGATAAATGCTGTTTATGAGGCGCTGGATGCTTTGTCATTACAGCATCCAGATCAGGCGGACATTTATTATATTCAGTCCTTGTTGGCTATGCAGAAAAAAGATAAAAATCTGGCTGAAGCAAAAATACAACAGGCTTTGAAATTGCGGCCTGGCTGGGATAACGCCTTGATTTTTCAAGCCCAGATCGCCGTATTTTCAGGTGACTTAAATAAGGCAAAGGCGCTATTAAAAGATGCGGCGGTTAAGTATCCTGACAATAGCAAAATTAACAAGATGTATGCGCAGGTGTTAATTAAAGCAGAAAACTATACAGATGCCATTGAAGTTTATCAGAAAATTATATCAGCTGATTCCAAGGATTTGGAAAGTCAGTTTGCAGTAGGCTTGGTGTATTTGCAATTGGATCAGGATCAGCGGGCTGAAGATATCTTTAAAAAGTTATTGGAGCAACCTGAGTGGCAGTATCAGTCTCGTTTTTATTTGGGAAAGATAGAAGAAAAGCAGGGGCATCCAAAAAAGGCATTGGCCTGGTTCGACAAGGTAACTGATGGTCCGTTTGTTTTCGACGCATCGATTTCAGCAATTGCATTGCTTCAGAAAGATAAGCAATACGATGATGCCAGTGCGCGATTAAGTCTTTTGCAGGCAAAGTTTCCAAAACAAAAGTTACGATTAATTTTGGTGCAAGCAGAGTTATATAGTCAGCAAAAGTACTATGAGAAAGCATTTGATTTATTGACCAAGGCTTTGGTTGATTTCCCTGATCAAAAAGAGTTGTTATATACCCGAGCATTGATGGCCGAGCGTGTCAATAAGCCGGAGATAGTGGAAGCGGATCTAAAGAAAATATTGGCCGTTGAGCCGAATAATGTCGAGGCTTTAAATGCCTTGGGTTATACCTTGCTTGGCAAGTCCAGTCGCTATGCGGACGCAGAGAAATATCTCCAGAAAGCACTTAACCTTGAGCCTGATGAGGCGGTCATTATTGATAGTTATGGGTGGTTACAGTTTAAGCTGGGAAATGCTGAAAGAGCCTTGGTTTATTTGCAACAAGCTTATGAAAAACAGCAAGAAAACGAAATAGCGGCGCATCTTGCTGAGGTTTTGTGGGCTTTGGGCAAGAAAGATGAGGCAATAAAATTATTTAATAAAGTGATTAAAGAGTCACCAGATGATGAATATTTGCGGGATTTTCAAAGAAGAATATTGAAGGGTGCACAATAAGCAATGTTAAGTAGTCAAGCAAAGTGGCTAGGTTGTTGGTTAATTATATTAATGCTGACTGCCTGTACTACGGCTCCAGTGGTACAGGAAACTTATTATGTAAAGATGGCAAGAGAGCATCTTTACAAGCTGGAGCGCTGGTCATTTGAAGGCAGGCTGGCGCTAACCGGAAAAAATGATAATTGGCAAGCCGCTATAAATTGGGGGCACGAGTTTGATAATGAGGAAATAAAGTTATCCGGGCCATTAGGGCAGGGTGCAACAGTTATTAAGTTAACCGGTGATTTAGTTACTATAGATCGTGGTGATGGGCAGGCGCAGTCATCAGCACAGCCAGAGGCATTTATAAATCAACAACTGGGCATGTTTGTGCCGGTACGCTCCCTACGTTATTGGGTGGTAGGTTTGCCTGAGCCAACCAGTGCCTCTGTAGCGACTGCTGATGGTTTTATACAGGCTGGATGGCTTATTGAATACAAACAAATGCAACCGGTCAGTGATCAAGCTATGCCGCGTAAAATTTCAGTCAGTAATGAACAAGTCAAATTAAAATTAGTAATAGATCAGTGGGTTTTGAATGTTGCAAAAACAAAATAACCAGTCTGCATGGGCAGAAAATTGGCCGGCACCGGCTAAATTAAATTTAATGTTACGGATTGTCGGGCAACGGCCTGATGGTTATCATTTATTGCAAACGGTGTTTCAATTTATAGATTTGTGTGACTGGATTATCTTTCATCCAGTTGATGGGAGGCGGGTAAGTCTGCAAAAAACTATCCCAGGTGTACCGGAGGCAGATGATTTAACGATTAGAGCCGCTAATTTGTTAAAGGCAGAAACAGGATGCCAGTCGGGGGTGTGCATTGAGGTTGAAAAAAATCTACCCATGGGTGGCGGTCTTGGCGGTGGCAGTTCTGACGCCGCAACCACTTTGGTGGTGTTAAATAAATTATGGGACTTACAGTTATCAGTAGAAAAGTTGATGGCGCTTGGTTTGACGCTGGGCGCGGATGTGCCGGTTTTTGTCTATGGTTATTCAGCGTGGGCAGAAGGTGTTGGTGAGAAATTAGAGGCAATAAGTGTTCCTGAGCAATGGGTTGTCGTTATTAAGCCTGAGTGTCATGTGAATACAAAAGAAATATTTTCATCTAAAAGTTTGACACGGAATAGTAAATCAATCAAAATAGCCGACTTTATAGCAGGCCAACACCAAAACGATTGTGTTGAGGTGGTTTGTCAGCGATACCCATCTGTAAAAAATGCTTTGGTTGCCTTGTCTGAGTTTTCAGAAGCAAGATTAACCGGGACAGGGGCTTGTGTTTTTGCACAATTTGATTCAAAAGAAGCCGCAGTTAATGCTTATCAGTCGCTTAAAATTAATAAGTGGCAGGTTTATTTGGCTAAGGGTTTAAATGAATCACCTTTGTTTTCAAAGTTGAAGATAGGTAAATATATATCATAATTATTGGGTCGTCGCCAAGCGGTAAGGCACGGGGTTTTGATCTCCGCATACCAAGGTTCGAATCCTTGCGACCCAGCCATTTTTATTCATTAAGTTAAATTCGTGTGGGAGTGCTTGAATGAATGACACCTCAATGATGGTGTTTTCTGGAAACGCTAACCTGGCTTTGTCTGACGGTATAGTTAAGAAGCTTAATATGCGCCTGGGAATGGCGACTGTCGGTAGATTTAGTGATGGAGAAATAGCGGTAGAAATTGAAGAAAACGTCCGTGGTAAGGACGTGTTCATAATTCAACCGACCTGTTCCCCAACTAATGAAAACTTAATGGAATTATTGGTGATGACTGATGCGCTTAAGCGTGCCTCGGCATCACGAATCACTGCGGTATTGCCTTATTATGGCTATGCGCGGCAAGATAGGCGTTCGCGATCTGCGCGGGTGCCAATAAGTGCCAAGTTGGTTGCTAAAATGATTGAGCAGGCAGGCGCAAATCGTCTTTTGACGGTTGATCTGCATGCTGACCAGATTCAAGGTTTTTTTGATATACCAGTAGATAATGTTTATTCGTCACCCATTCTTTTAGGGGATGTGTGGCGTCAACAATATAAAGATCTGATTGTTGTTTCGCCGGATGTTGGTGGTGTGGTCAGGGCGCGTGCGCTTGCCAAACGACTTGATGATGCTGATCTGGCAATTATAGACAAGCGCAGGCCAAAGGCTAACGTGTCAGAGATAATGCATATTATTGGCGATGTTGATGGTCGTACGTGTGTGTTGATCGATGACTTGGTTGATACTGCCGGAACTTTATGTCATGCCGCTGCTGCACTTAAAAAACACGGGGCAATAAAAGTGGTCGCTTATTGTACTCATGCTGTACTGTCAGGCGCTGCCATGAAGAACTTGAATAACTCCGAGCTTGATGAATTGGTAGTTACGGATACTATACCGTTGAATCAAGATGCGGTAGATTCAGGAAAAATAAGACAGCTTAGTGTTGCAGAGATGCTGGCTGAGACAATAAGACGTATTGCAGTGGGCGAGTCAGTTAGTTCGCTTTACGTGGACTAATAACACGTAGATTAATAGTCGGTTGATAGAATTTAATGTAAGTGCTCTCAGGGCACGGACTTCAGAAAAATGGTGAGGAAAAATGTCAAAAGTATTTGAATTTGTTGCCGAAAGTCGTGGGCAATCAGGTAAGAGCGCAGCAAGACGCGCGCGTCGTCAAGGTAATGTACCTGCAGTTATATACGGTGGCTCAAACGAGCCTCAAATGCTGGTGTTAAGTCATAACGAAGTCATTAAGCATCTCGAGCACGAGGCAGTTTATTCGCATGTTCTTGATATTACAGTTGATGGGAAGACTGAGAAAGCGATTCTAAAGGGTGTTCAGCGTCACCCTGCCAGAGTACAGATTCTACATTTGGATTTTTTCCGGGTTAATATGTCTGAAGTTGTAAAGGTGCATGTGCCGTTACATTTTATCAATGAACATGCTTCGGTCGGTGGAAAAAAAGGCGGCATTGCAGCTCATTCCCTGATAGACGTGGAGGTTTCATGTCTACCTTCCGTATTACCTGAATTTATTGAGGTTAATCTGGCTGGTCTGGATATCGGTGGAACCATTCATCTTTCAGATATTATATTACCGGAAGGCATTGAAATTGTAGTTTTGGCCCAAGGTCCAGAGCATGATTTACCTGTAGTCTCCATGATGGCTTCAAAAGCCAGTAAAGATGATAGTGCTGCTGTCTAAAGCATCATTTTAGGTTAAAGATGATTAAGCTTATAGTTGGCTTGGGTAATCCAGGTCAGCAGTATGAAAAAACCCGGCATAACGCCGGGTTTTTGTTTTTAGACGCTTTGGCGCAAGAGCTGGGGTGTGCTTGGTCTAATCAGACCCGGCTTCAAGGATTTTTTGCAGAAGGCAGTATTGCAAGCAGTAAAGTTATGTTGTTAAAGCCGGATACTTTTATGAATAGAAGTGGGCAGTCTGTAGGAAAAGTCGCGAGGTATTACAAGTTACTTCCTGAAGAGATTCTTGTTGTTCATGATGAATTGGATTTTAATCCGGGTGTCGTAAAGCTCAAAAAAGATGGTGGTCATGCGGGGCATAACGGCTTAAGAGATATTATTGCGCATTTGGGTTCGAAAGAATTTTATCGGCTAAGGGTGGGTATTGGCCGTCCTCCGGTTGGGAAAGTAGTTGCAGATTTTGTATTGTCATCGCCGTCGAAGCCGGAATGGGAAATGTTGCTTAACGCTTTCGATTTTAGCAGGGGTTTTGTGGGGCAAATGGTTGTCGGTGATATGGCTGCTGCAATGAATAAATTAAATTCTTAGTTGGGCCAAAATCAATTATCCTTCATAGAGACTGCAAAAGTAGTTTGCGTTTTTTACTCATAAAAAGATGATAATACACGCATCAATTTGCCTGGTTACGCTTTCGCTAATCCGATCTGGGTGGCAGTATTGCAAAAGTTGTAAGTCGATAAAGGAGTGATATTTAATGTCGGCGTATTAAGCTGTTTATTTGTGAGTTAATCTGGTTTAATGTGCTTGCTCGGTAATGTGTATGAGGTATTGATTGGTATTTGCGATCTACCTCGAAGTATTGCCAATAGTTTTATTGCTTCGTGTTATTTATCCAGCTATATTTATTTAGTTTGTGTTTGTTTGCTGTGTAGATATTGAAGATAATAAGTTGAATCTTTTACTGGCAAAGATAAGTAAATAAATTGTTGACAGGCGTCTCTTTATAAAAGATAATAGTCAGCTTACCCGATATAGGAGGGGTTCCCGAGCGGCCAAAGGGATCAG
>CAIMDR010000721.1 GCA_903839795.1 uncultured Methylococcaceae bacterium
CGCTACGCTTGGGTGGCCTTATTCCGGCCTACGCCTATTGCTTGTTATAGCCGTGTCATCTGTGTTCCATGATCAAAGCCAACAACGACTAAGCACTTACCCAAAAAGAACCTGACCGATTGTCGGTTAGGGATAAAAAATAAGAAACAAATAGCCAAAAAACAGCATCAGGTGTACATGCCCCTGCAACACGGTGGTACGCCCAGTCATCAGCGTGATAAGTGCCGTCAATAAACTGGCATAAAGCAATGTTGAACCCGCTCCCGTTACCCCAATGGTCAATTTTAAATCTTGTAATCCTGTCGCCAGCATTATCGCTGGAACCGTCAAAGCGATTGAAGATAACACCGAACCCAGGCAGATATTAACAGATCGCTGCATATTATTATCCAAGGCACTACGATACGCGCTTAAACCTTCCGGTATAAGAACCAATGAGGCAATAATTAAACCGGCCAGCTCTATGGGTGCGTGTAGCGTTTCTATGCCGTAGTTAATAAACCCGCCAAAAAAATCCGCCAACAACACAATCGGCGTAACCGAAATAACTAATCCGATTGCTGAAATCAATACGGCTCGATTATTATGGATTTGTGTGGGTGCTGGTTCATTCATCCCCGGCTCGGCCGTAAAAATTTCAGACTGATCAAACAGCTCTTTGTGCCTTGTTGTTTGCATAAACAAAAACAATAAATAAACCAAGATACATAAAAGCCCCAGAAAAATTTCTTGGGCAGGAATCAATGTAGGCCCCACTGATGAAAGCGTGTGACTGGGCATAACTAATAAAATCAAGGACAAGGGTGCAATAAGATGCAGATAAGACAACGCTCCCCGCAAGTTAAAAGTTTGCTCAAAATGCTTCCAGCCACCGGCTATTAAAGACAAGCCCACCATACCATTAAGCATAATCATTAAACTGGCAAACACAGTATCACGAAGCATGGACGGATTTTGATCGCCCGTCATCATAATCTGTAACATTAAGCTCACCTCAATGGCAGCAACCGCCAATGTTAATATTAACGTACCAAAAGGCTCTTTTAACATCGTTGACAGGTGCTCTGCATGGTGATTGACTGCAAATACACAACCCAACATGATGATAAAAATCATCAGGGCAGACGCCAACATAACGTTTAAGCCCATGTCGGGGCCAAGTTCTAAATGTGCCAGGGTAAAAACCAGCCAAACCAACCAACCCAGCAGAACAAAAAAATTACGTCTCAGGCCGTTAATAATCTTCACTTAAACCTCATAGAAAATAACAAACAACAGAAAAAGCACGAAAATTAATAAGGGTATTTTTCGTGCTTTTCATACAATGCCGGTTGGATTTTGTAACCCCGACCGAAATATTTAAAGACTTTAATAGCTTTCAAAACGTGAGTAACGGGGTTGCAAACCCCATCAGGCTTAGGCTCCTTCTAATTGAATTGCCGTCTCCATTTCTTCCAGGCTAATCGCTCGGTTTGGTTTAGGTGCCATGCCTTTAAGTTGTTTGGTCGATTGATCGGTATTACTTTCCAAATCATTCTCTTCAACCACTACAATCACTTTGGCCTTGGTAAGGAGTGACTTTGTACCTAACCAGTTTAACCAACCATTTTCATAAATAGCTTCGTAACTTTTTAACATGGTTTTTCCTTTAGTGAGTTGATTTTGCCGGGATTAGGCACTAGCCGTATCACTCGCGAAAAAAAATATCTCGAATTATCTTAACGGTTCAATGCGAAGTGGCTCTTGACCTGTTACAGCCATGTTCCAGTCAAGTGCTTTGTCTGCCTTGGTTTTTTTCTTCTCGGCATAGGCACATTTTGGCTAATGATAACAGCAAGTTACTCAGAGCCACTTGGTTTTTTAAATTTCCGCTATTTTGAAAATCTAGTTTGCTAGGCTGATAATTTTTTTACTTGATAATAGCCCATTCATTCCAAGCAATTCCCGTTAATAAATAGACCCTGCAAAAAATCTATATCACTCTCATAGCCACAAGATGTAGTTATGCAAACGAGCGAAAAATCCTATCCAGTTGCACACATTTCGCAAAAGCAGATCATCCTTGAGTAACCGACGAGCAACCACAACATCCAATGGTTACGAGAGTATGGTGGATACTCCCTAAACCATTTAATTACAAGTATCGGGGGCGCGTCACTGCCATTAAGGAATGAGCACGAAATAACTTGAGCAACTTATAAAATTGCCGCTTCGGGCATGGCAACATAATTCCATTGCCCCAGATGCTTATCAAATACAATTCGCATTGATTCTTTAAACCCCGCAGCAACTTTTCTGCCCGTTTCATAAATCCTGTTAAAAATACAGGCAAAGACTTTTAAGCCTGCTTTTGTTGTCGTACTTTCTATTAACTCTTTCATAAATTGATGGCTGGTTAAAACCATGCCGGACATGGCGCGAGTAATATGAGGAAATACCCGATGCTCAATGGGGTTCCATTTAGAGGTGTACGGCGGATAATGGGCTATCCTTATTTCAATGCCGATCGCTTCCGCTAAAGCTTGTAAATCCTGTTTGAAAATATAGTGTCTGGAGGAGTTACTACCGCCGCCATCCATCAACATTAAAATGGATGTTGCTAGAGGATAATACTGGATGCCATAGGTGTACCACCAGTGCCGAATCGAATCACAGGAAAACTCGCTGGTGTCACGACTCGTCCCAATGTTAACGTAGGCTTCGTTTCGATCCATGTCATAAAGTGTATGAGGCACGCCGACACCTTCAGCTAAGGAAGGAAAATCATGATCAAAAACCTCAATAGTTTTAGTTGTATAGACCTTACCGTTGCGAAACAGATCACCTATCAATTCTTTTTTTTTGCTATCCACGCTGAGAACAGGATTGCCCGCAGCCTTATATAAAGCCCTTAATGCAGTGATATTTTCAAACTGGGCGTTGCGGTTTACATGCCCGCCAGTCGCTTTATTTTTCAAGGCCTGGCGCTTCACATAATGATTCTTTTTTAGTAATTTTCTGACAATATTCCGACTTACTTTGAAATCCTCTTCAGCCAATAGAGAACCAATTTTGGCACAGGTCAAATTAGTCCATTTTTTCGTTTCATCCATCGGGTCGCCTGCCGTATGGTCTTTTAAAATA
>CAIMDR010000722.1 GCA_903839795.1 uncultured Methylococcaceae bacterium
CAATACCGACAATTTACGCTATTTGGGAGGGATTTATTGATATTTCATTTCGCGCATATATCCAAGAATTAAATAAAATAAATCTCACCGTTGACACTGTTTGCGAGCCTATCTTAATACTTCATCTTGAAAGTAAATTTAAACAGCTTAAGGAATATCCAAAAAACAACGATAAAAAAGTAGTGCTTTTCAATAGTCTAAATAAGTTTTATACGGAAAGAGTTATTGAAATCAACACTACTGTAAACACTAGAAGTAATGTTAAATTCGACGTGCTTAACGAAATATTAGAATCATTTAATCTTAAAACAATTCTGCCATATCTTGAACCTAGAAATTCATTAAAACAAAAGCTTGATAATATGGTTATAGCTAGAAATGCGGTTGCTCATGGACAATATAATGAAGATAAAATTAAGCGAGAAGATTTGAAAAGCAGGCAAAAAGATTTAGAGAATAATGTCAAATTAGTCAATATACTAATGAATTTAGTGCTAGAAAGAATTTTAGAGGGCTTCGAAAGTAAATCCTATCTACTTATAACTTAATTATTACCTTTAAACCTAACCACGAGAAATATATGTCCAGAGTTTATAATTTTAGTGCGGGGCCGTCAATATCCCCTGAATCGGTATTGCTGCAAGCTCAGCAAGAGTTATTGGAATGGCGCGATAGTGGTATGTCCGTCATGGAAATGAGTCATCGGGGCAAGCATTTCTCTATTATTGCCGAAGAGTTGGAAAGTGATTTAAGATGCCTGCTGGCTGTTCCCGATAATTATAAGGTGTTGTTTTTGCAAGGTGGTGCGTCAGCGCAGTTTTCATTGATTCCACAAAATATTTTAAAGGATAAAACCAAAGCGTGTTATCTGAATACCGGTGCATGGTCCGAAAAAGCGATTAAAGACGCACAGAGTTATTGTGAAGTGTTGGTGAGTGCAAGCTCGGAAGATACTCGATTTACCAGCATTCCCGAGGCATCAACCTGGCTTTTGGACGAGCAGGCGGCCTATCTGCACTATACCTCGAATGAAACCATTCATGGCGTAGAATTTCAAAGTACTCCAGATTCCAAGGGCTTGCCGCTGGTATCGGATATGTCCTCCAATATTTTATCGCGCAAAATTGATGTCAGTCAGTATGGTTTGATTTATGCGGGGACTCAAAAAAATATGGGGCCTGCCGGTGTTACTGTGGTTATTGTCAGGGATGATTTAATCGGACATGCCAGCAAAACAACGCCCCCGGTATTTAATTATGCTGAGCAGGCAAAAAACCAGTCCATGCTTAACACGCCCGCAACCTACAATTGGTATCTCGTGGGTCTGGTGCTTAAGTGGTTAAAAGCGCAAGGTGGCGTTGAGGCTATTGAGCAACTTAATATCGCCAAAGCGGCAAAACTGTATCAAGCCATTGATCAATCGACTTTGTATTCAAATCCGGTAGCTGTTCCGTTTCGTTCACGCATGAATGTGCCGTTTATTCTGGGCGACGAAAGCTTGGATAAGCCCTTCCTTGCGGCAGCAGAAGCGAATGGACTGTTTGAATTAAAAGGCCATCGTTCAGTGGGTGGTATGCGAGCCAGTATTTACAATGCCATGCCGGAAGCGGGTGTCTTGGCCTTGATTGATTTTATGGCTGAATTTGAACGCACCCATTAATCGAAACTTATCAACACAGAGCAGCGTAATGTCATCAATCACTCCCCTTTCTGATTTAAGAGACAAAATTGATGCAATCGATGAGCAGATTCTGCAATTGATTAATCAGCGTGCGTCTTGTGCAGTTGAAGTTGCCAGAACCAAAAGTGCTCAGGGCGAGCAAGGTACTTTTTATCGCCCGGATAGAGAGGCATTGGTTTTAAGGCGAATTATGGACTTAAATCAAGGGCCGTTGACTGATGATACCTCTGCCCGCTTTTTTAGAGAGATAATGTCGGCTTGTTTGGCGTTGGAAAAGCCAATGGATATTGCTTTTTTAGGGCCTGAGGGTACATTTACCCAGCAAGCGGCCTATAAGCACTTTGGACATGCGGTTAAAACCATTCCGGTTGCCACCATAAACGAGATATTTAATGTGGTGGAATGCGGTCATTGCGAGTTTGGCGTGGTTCCCGTTGAAAACTCTACCGAAGGTATTATTAGTCATACGTTGGATCGGTTTTTAACCTCACCGCTGAAAATTTGTGGTGAAGTTGAAATCAGGGTACATCAAAACCTGATGGGGAACGTAACCCATCTTGCTGAAATAACTGAAGTATTTTCGCATCAGCAATCGCTGGCTCAATGTCGTCAATGGTTGGAAAATCATTTGCCACAGGCGAAACTGACTGCGGTTAATAGTAATGCCGAGGCAGCACGTCTGGCGACAGTCAATAAACAAACTGCAGCGATTGCGGGTGTTGTTGCCGCTGAAATTTATAATTTAAAGATTATTGAAAAAAGTATTGAGGACGAGCCCAATAATACGACCCGGTTTATTATTGTCGGGCAACAATCTCCATCGCCTACCGGAAACGATAAAACCTCGCTGGTCGTTTCTACAGGGAATCAGCCAGGCGCATTGCATAAAATCCTTGAACCTTTCGCAAAATTGGGCATAGGGATGGTTAATATTGAATCCAGACCTTCGCGGCAGGGCTTATGGGATTATATTTTTTTTATTGATATAGAAGGGCATGGCGAGGATGAGGTCGTTGCCCAAGCTTTAGAAATGGTTAAAGACAACGTTAAGATGTTCAAATTATTGGGTTCTTATCCTAAAGCCGTTCTATAACCTGTTGGCTATTTTGTAAGTACTCACTTTCTCCCTTTGAAAAAGGGGGGCTGAATAATTACGCTATTTTTATTTTCGCAGCGGTATTGGTTAAATATATTTATTTAAAAGTCATGAATAACACTGATAACATTTACAATCTTGCTGCCGAGGGTGTGCAGCGCCTTATTCCTTATAAGGCGGGCAAGCCAATTGAAGAACTTGAACGCGAACTGGGACTCACCCAAATTATCAAGCTGGCCTCCAATGAAAATCCTTTGGGGCCGGGAAAAAAAGCCTTGGCTGCCATTCAGGCAACTTTGCCTGCTTTGGCGCTGTATCCTGATGGTAGTGGCTTTGCATTAAAACAGGCTTTAGCCGAGAAATATGCGGTCGATCCGAGCCAGATAACATTGGGTAACGGTTCCAATGAGATTCTTGAACTGGTAGCCAAGGCGTTTTTAACGCCAGCGCTTGAGGTGGTTTTTTCACAACATGCTTTTGCTGTTTACCCCATCGTAACGCAAGCGGCAGGCGCGACTGCGGTTGTTGTTCCGGCCTTGAATTATGGTCACGATTTGGAGGCCATGCTTCAGGCAGTCACTGAAAAAACACGTTTGGTATTTATCGCTAATCCCAATAATCCAACGGGTACTTTGCTAAGTCAAGCGAGTTTGGAGCGCTTTATAGGTGCTTTGCCTGACACCTGTTTGTGTGTGCTTGATGAGGCTTATTTTGAATATGTTAGCCACGTTGAGTTGGTTAACTCAATTGATTGGTTGAAAAAATTTCCTAATTTATTAATTACAAGAACTTTTTCAAAAGCCTATGGACTGGCCGGATTGCGGGTCGGTTATGGATTATCCAGTCCACAGCTTGCTGATATTCTTAATCGGGTACGTCAGCCTTTTAATAATAATATGCTGGCTTTAGTCGCAGCAGAAGCAGCTTTGTCTGATGATGAATATCTGCAGCAGACTATTGCCGTGAATGACCAAGGGATGAAACAATTAACGGAGGGCTTTAAAAATATGGGGCTGGAATGGATTCCGTCAGCGGGAAATTTTGTATTGGTTGATTTAAAGCAAGCGGGGCAGCCTGTTTATGAGGCCTTGCTACGTAAAGGCGTTATCGTAAGACCCGTCGGTAATTATGAATTACCTAATCATTTGCGCATTAGTATCGGCACCGCATCAGAAAATCAATTATTTCTCCAGGCGTTAACGTCTACGTTGGCTAATGTTTGACCGGCTTTGTATTGTCGGTGTTGGCTTAATTGGTGGTTCAGTTGCTCGTGCGGCCAGGCATTATGGGTTAAGCAAAAGCATTGTCGGCTATGGTCGCCAGGAGGATTTGAAAAATCTGGAGACGGCAAAACGGCTGGGTGTTATTGATGACTATTATTTGCAGGTAGAGCACGCTTTACACGGTGCGGATTGTGTTGTGATCGCTACGCCGGTTGCGTCTATTGAAAGCATTTTTGAATTGCTTAAACCGTTTTGGACGGAACACGTTATTTATACCGATGTAGGTAGCACCAAGGGAAGTGTGGTTTCAGCGGCACAGCGGGTTTTTGGCACAGTACCTGATAATTTGGTGCCTGCGCATCCCATTGCAGGGGGCGAGCAGAGTGGTGTGGATGCCTCCGTTGTTGATTTGTTTGTGAACAAACGCCTCATTATTACGCCTCTAGGTCATACTCGTACGGAAGTCTTGCATAAAATCCAAGATTTCTGGGAGCGCTGCGGATCAGTGGTATCAATGATGGATGTCAATCACCATGATGCGGTGTTGGCGGCTACCAGTCATTTACCCCATATTCTTGCTTTTGCTTTAGTAGATATGCTGGGTCATAAAGATGAGCAAAGTGAAATCTTTAAATATGCGGCAGGCGGCTTTAGAGATTTTACCAGGATTGCATCCAGTGATCCGACCATGTGGCGGGATATTTGTTCGGCCAATAAAAATGAAATAATCCCGTTGCTTGAACGCACCAGGGAGCAACTGGATAAAATACAGTGCTTGCTTGAAAATGATGATAGCCAGCAACTTTTAACCCTTTTTGCGTATGCCAACACTGCAAGGCAGCGCTTTCTTAATCAGTTTGAAGGAAATATGTCAAAATCAATCACATTTGAAGTGCAACCAGGCGGCGTGTTACAGGGTGAAGCACGAGTGCCGGGTGATAAATCCATGTCACATCGTTCTGTTATGCTAGGCTCACTGGCTGATGGCGTTACTCATGTTAAAGGCTTTCTTGAAGCCGAAGATGCCTTAGCAACATTGCAGGCATTTCGTGACATGGGTGTGGAAATTGAAGGGCCGGTTAATGGTTGTTTAACTATTCATGGCGTTGGCAAACAGGGTTTAAAAGCACCTAAAAATGAGCTGTATTTGGGTAACTCGGGCACTTCCATGCGCTTATTGAGCGGATTATTGGCGGGACAGTCATTTAATTCTGTACTGACTGGCGATAAGTCTTTATCAGGTAGACCTATGAAACGGGTCACTGAGCCATTAGCGTTGATGGGAGCCGATATAAAAGCTACCGAAAAAGGCACTGCGCCGCTTTATATTACCGGTAAAGCAGGCCAATTGAAGGGTATCGATTACGTGATGCCCATGGCAAGTGCACAAGTAAAATCCTGTTTGTTGTTGGCAGGCATGTATGCCGAAGGTGAAACCAGCGTTACCGAGCCTGCGCCGACACGCGATCATACGGAACGCATGTTGTCAGGATTTTCATATCCGGTTAAGAAACAGGGAAGTAAAGCCAGCATTACTGCTGAAGGCCATTTGACGGCAACGGATATTGATGTGCCCAGCGATATTTCCTCGGCTGCTTTCTTTTTAGTCGGTGCCTCCATTGCACCTGGTTCTGATTTATTGTTAAAGCATGTCGGTATTAATCCTACCCGCACGGGTGTTATCGACATTCTTAGGTTGATGGGTGCGAATATTGAAGTGCTTAATGAGCGCATCGTGGGTGGTGAGCCGGTTGCTGATTTGCATGTGGTTTACAGTCCTTTAAAAGGTATCGATATACCTGAGCATTTAGTGCCCTTGGCAATTGACGAATTTCCGGTATTATTTGTTGCCGCCGCCTGTGCGCAAGGTCAAACCCGTTTAAGCGGCGCCGAAGAGCTTAGAGTCAAGGAATCAGACCGTATTCAGGTTATGGCTGACGGTTTGCAACTATTGGGTGTTGATGCACAGCCAACTGCAGATGGCATGATTATTCAAGG
>CAIMDR010000723.1 GCA_903839795.1 uncultured Methylococcaceae bacterium
GGTAAAAAACCACCACTTTCACCTTGGTAAGTATTCACCTCCCACTTTGAAAAAGGGGGATTGAGGGGGATTTATCTAATAAAATCTCCCCTAACCCCTCTTTTTCAAAGAGGGGGACTGAATAAGTACCTGCCTTGCACCTTGTGCCTTCCGCATGTTCTTTCCATCAATTTACGAGCATTCCATTGAATCAGGAAATTCTGTTTATTTCAGATTTACACATCTCTCTGGAAAAACCTGAAATCACCCGTCGATTTCTTGCTTTTCTCCAAAATCGGGCGACCAAAGCAACCGCTGTTTATATATTGGGCGATCTTTTCGATGCCTGGATAGGCGATGATGACCCGACACCACCCAACAATAAAATTCGCAAACAACTCAAACAACTAACGGCATCCGGTACGCAGGTTTATTTACAGCAGGGTAACCGGGATTTTTTATTGGGCAAAAAATTCAGTCACGATACGGGTGTTACATTACTCGATGATTATGCAGTCATTGATTTGTACGGTACTTCAACCGTGCTGACACACGGTGATTTATTATGTACTGATGATCTTCCTTATCAAGCCTTTCGCGTTAAATCCCATTCTCCGGAATGGCAACAGTCTGTACTATCAAAGCCTTTGCTGTTAAGGCTGTTGGTGGCCCGTTGGTATCGCCTTCGCAGCTATTTTCACAAGCGCAATAAATCACAGGAGATTATGGACGTCAATCAGGATACGGTACTTAAGGTCATGCTTGAGCACAAAAGTTTGCGTTTGATTCACGGGCACACTCATCGTCCGGATCTTCATCATTTTGAAATAAACGGTCAACCTGCTCAGCGATTTGTTCTGGCAGCCTGGAGCAAGGATGCCGGAGAAGTTTTATGCTGGAACCCTACTGGGCATCAAATAGAAGTTATTTAAGGCGTACGGCTTTGTTTAGTGTTTAGTTTTTAATAAAGTTTTTCGGACGTAACAACAGCGCTTGACTTTAAATTGTGCCGGGTTAAGTTGGTATCTGCGAACAGCAAATTAGACGCAATGTTAACGGGTAAATAAGCTAATTACTTGCTGTTTTGCTTTGACCCTTTTACTTTAAGTCTATTAAAATTTGACTTTTCAGGCAAAATCAGCAAATCTAGTGACTTGGAGTGAAAAATTCCTGACCTTATGGGATCAAAAAAATCATCCAAAAAACTAATATTAGTCTTAAAAAATCATAATCAGTATTTTGTCTAATTAACAGGGTACCAGGAGAAAAATATATGAAGAAGCCTTTAAAAAGTTGGCTGATTGCTTCCAGTGTGGCTGCCTTATTAGCTGCGCCAGCAATTTCAACTGCTAACAGTGGTGTTGAAGCCTTAACAAAAGATCCAGCTAACTGGGCAACTTGGGGTGGCGATTACGCTGGCACTCGTTACAGCACACTTGATGAAATTAATGTTAACAACGTTAAAAACCTGCAACCTGCATGGTCATTTTCTACGGGTGTTTTACGTGGTCACGAAGGTGGACCCTTAGTTGTTGATGATGTTATTTTTATCCACACACCTTTTCCAAACACTGTTTACGCAATCAACCAAAAAACACAGTCTGTTATCTGGGAATTTACCCCCACACAAGATGCTGATGTAACCATTCCGGTTATGTGTTGCGATACCGTTAATCGTGGCTTGGCTTACGGTGATGGCAAGATTTTCTTACAGCAATCAAATACTGTTTTAACCGCGTTGGACGCTAAAACCGGCAAACGTGTTTGGAGTGTTCAAAACGGTGATCCCAAACTGGGTATGACCAACACTAACGCACCGTTAGTCGTTAAAGATACCGTATTGACCGGTATTTCCGGTGGTGAATTTGGCGTTCGTGGCTTCTTGGCCGCTTATGACATCAATACCGGTAAGTTGAAATGGAAAGGCTATAGCATTGGACCCGATAAAGACACGCTGATTGACCCTACTAAAACAACGACATGGGAAAACGGCAAAGTTGCTCCAGTAGGCGCTAATTCCAGTTTAAAGACATGGGAAGGCGACCAGTGGAAAATCGGTGGTGGTACAACATGGGGCTGGACCAGTTACGATCCTAAATTAAACTTGATTTATTACGGATCAGGCAATCCATCAACTTGGAACCCTGTACAACGTCCAGGCGACAACAAGTGGTCCATGTCTTTGTGGGCACGTGACGCTGACACGGGGGAAGTTAAATGGGTCTATCAAATGACTCCACATGATGAGTGGGACTTTGACGGTATCAATGAAACCGTTTTGGTTGACCAAGAAGTTAAAGGCAAAATGCACAAGACTATCGTGCATTTCGACCGTAACGGTTTTGGCTATACCTTGGATCGTGTAACCGGTGAACTGTTGGTTGCCGAGAAATTTGATGCATCAGTTAACTGGGCGTCACATGTCGACATGAA
The DNA here is from genome assembly GCA_903839795.1 of uncultured Methylococcaceae bacterium. Classification (GTDB taxonomy): domain Bacteria; phylum Pseudomonadota; class Gammaproteobacteria; order Methylococcales; family Methylomonadaceae; genus Methylobacter_C. Next base: position 2,413 of record CAIMDR010000723.1, read on the forward strand.
AACCGGTCGTCCACAAGTTGTATCCAAATACAGTACTGAACAAAACGGTGAAGATGTCAGAACTGACGGTGTTTGTCCTGCTGCGTTAGGTAGTAAAAACCAACAACCGGTTTCTTACTCTCCACAAACCGGCTTGTTCTACATTTCAGGCAACCATTTGTGCATGAACTACGAGCCTTTCGAAGTTTCTTACACAGCTGGTCAGCCTTATGTGGGCGCGACTCTGGATATGTTGCCAGCGGGTGCTGACGTTCTAACCGGAAAACCGGACGGCACAACCAACTTGGGTCAGTTTACAGCGTTTGATGCCAAAACAGGTAAAATTGCCTGGTCAAACAAAGAACCGTTCTCTGTATGGTCAGGCTCATTGGCTACTTCAGGTGGCGTTGTATTCTACGGTACACTGGAAGGCTATCTGAAAGCAGTTGATGCTAAAACAGGTAAAGAATTGTATAAATTCAAAACACCTTCAGGCATCATCGGCAATGTTAATACTTGGAGCTACGAAGGCAAACAATATGTTGGCGTTCTTTCAGGCATTGGCGGCTGGGCAGGTATCGGTATCGCAACTGATTTCAATAAACAGCTAGAAGAAGCTCAAGCCAAGGCAGCAGCAGAAACAGATCCTGTTAAAAAAGCTGAATTGGAAAAAATAGCTGTGAAAATATCACAAGAAGGCTTGGGTGCTACCGGCGCTTACGCAAGCTTGGGATCTTTCACCAAACAAGGTGGTGCATTTACTGTATTTGCATTACCTAACAAATAATTGATCTGATTTTTTAGATTGATTGTTAAAAGCCCTGGTTGATACTCAATCAGGGCTTTTTTTTTGCCCTTTATTTATCCGTAACGTTTATAATCCTACAAACCTCAGTTAGTCCACGAAAAGCACGAAAGACACGAAAGTAATCATGCACAGTCGTTCACCCTTTAGGTGACGAGATACAATTTTGTATCCCTTTGAATATTTTCGTGCTTTTCGTGTTTTTCGTGGATAAAATGATTTTTCTAGGATAATCCAACCCCTTTAGTGAGCTCCGATCGGTTTCGGTGCAACGCAAGCTTTCATTACTAACAAACCTTAAATAATGTCTTAACTTGATGTCTATGCCCATGGATAATAAAACCCAACATGACTGATTTATATTTTTTAGCCCGATGAATAAACTGTTAATGTCCTGTTTTTTTGCACTCAATTTGTTTTTGAACCCCTTGGCATTTGCCGATGATGAAAAAGCGCTTTCTGAAGAAGCAAACAACATCCGGCAAGCCGGTATCAGGCTTGATACTGAAGCCCAGAAATTATCAGGTCTTGAAACATTAACACTCAAACCTGCCAGTCACCATGCTGAATTTACCGCTTATGGAAAAGCCGTCAACTTACAACCCTTACTGGCGTTACGTAGCCGCTATTTGCAGGCATTAACCGAACGTAGCAGTGCCAAAGCACGGTTTAAGCAAGCCGAGCAAAACATCAGTCGCCAGCAAGATTTATATAAAAACGGCGTCAGCTCAAAACGTACCTTGCAGGAACAACAAGCCCAATGGCAAGCCTATAAGGCGCAAGTTGACGCCAGTGATTATCAAGGTCAAGCCATTATGGATGAAGCCCTTATTCTATGGGGTAAAGAGCTCGCCGACTGGGCCTTGTCGAGTGAATCAGATAAACTGGGCGCTTTTTTAGCCAGCCAGAAACGGCTGTTGCAAATTACCTTGCCAACCAATAAACATTTGCCAGGTACTGCTCAGACTATTTATATCGATGCCTCAGGCAACCGCAGCAAAGCCCATAAAGCCGAGTTAATTTCAGTGGCCACACGAACAGAAACAGTCGCACAAGGTGAAAGCTATTACTTCCAGAC
>CAIMDR010000724.1 GCA_903839795.1 uncultured Methylococcaceae bacterium
GATTTCAACCGATTTTATTTTACGCCTGGTTCTCACGCTGGAGCGTCACTGCCCACAGTTAAGTACAATAACACCGTAGGAGCGGGCCATGCCCGCGCTATTTTGGCTACAATGCTTAGCTTTAGCTTCTTCATCGCGGGCCTGGCCCGCTCCTACAATGCTTAACTGTGGGCAGTGACGCCGGAGCGTGGGAACGATAGGATGGGGTTATTTATTGCGAGTTACCTAATATGATGTTTCAACAACCGGAATTTTGCCGATTTTATTCTGCCAGATTTTTGGTGCTATTTGATGGATGGAGATGCCTTGGGTATCCACAGCGACGGTCACAGGCATATCTTCAACAACAAATTCATGAATGGCTTCCATACCAAGATCAGCAAAGGCGACAATACGTGACTTGCGTATGGCTTTTGACACCAAATAAGCAGCACCACCCACCGCCATCAGATAAACAGCCTGGTGTTTTTTGATAGCGTCAATCGCTTCCTGCCCACGCTCGGATTTTCCGATCATACCCAGCAAGCCGGTTTTAGCCAGCATGGTTTCGGTAAATTTATCCATGCGCGTAGCGGTGGTAGGCCCGGCCGGCCCAACGACTTCATCTCGCACAGGATCAACAGGGCCCACGTAATAAATAAACTTGTTTTTAAAATCAACACTTTCGGGTAAAGGCTCACCGCGTTCCAGCAAGTCAACCATGCGCTTATGCGCTGCATCTCTACCCGTCAGCATCGTGCCGCTGAGTAACAAGGTTTCGCCAGGTTTCCAGGTAGCCACTTCGGCAGACGTAACTGTATCCAGATTAACCCTGCGAGCTGTAGCGCCAGCATCCCAGGTAATGCTCGGCCAGTCTTCCAGACGTGGGGGAGTAAACTCGGCAGGGCCAGAGCCGTCCAGAACAAAATGGGCATGGCGGGTTGCTGCACAATTAGGAATAATGGCAACCGGTTTGTTGGCAGCATGTGTTGGATAATCGTTAATTTTAATATCCAGCACAGTTGTCAAACCACCCAAACCCTGTGCGCCAATACCCAACGCATTAACTTTTTCATAAAGTTCCAGGCGTAACTCTTCCAAAGCATTGTTGGCACCACGAGCAATGAGCTCTTGAATATCAATAGATTCCATGCAAGCTTCTTTGGCAAGAAGCATGGCTTTTTCTGCGGTGCCGCCGATGCCAATGCCCAATATGCCGGGAGGACACCAACCCGCGCCCATCGTCGGTACGGTTTTTAGCACCCAGTCAACAATGCTGTCCGAAGGATTGAGCATGGCAAACTTGGCTTTAGCCTCGGAACCGCCGCCTTTAGCTGCTATGTTAACTTCAACCGTATTACCCGTCACCAGTTCAGTATGCACAACGGCTGGCGTGTTGTCCCCGGTATTGATGCGTTTTCCGGCTGGATCTTTCAGTATCGACGCACGCAAAATATTATCAGGATAACTATAAGCACGTCGAACACCTTCGTTGACCATCTCGGTAACACTCATATCAGCAGCCCATTGCACAGCCATACCAATTTTTAAGAAAACAGTAACTATCCCCGTGTCCTGACATAGCGGTCGATGCCCCTCGGCGCACATTCGGGAATTGATTAATATTTGCGCCATGGCATCCTTAGCCGCAGGACTTTGTTCTTTTTGATAGGCCGCATGTAAAGCCTGGATAAAATCCAGCGGATGATAGTAGGAAATAAATTGCAGGGAATCAGCGATACTTTGGATAAAGTCGTCTTGGCGAATAAGAGTCATTGAGTTTTCCTGTGTGCGGTCAAGGCTGAAGAAGATTAACTGCGCACCACGAAGACACGAAGAACACGAAGAAAAAACCAAGGTAAAACCTTCGTGTTCTTCGTGTCTTCGTGGTGCAATGGTTTTAAGTTAACAAGTAAGGTTTACTCGTCCAACTCTTCAGCAAGAAGTTTGGACTTTTTACCATAATTAGGTGCAATGCTGATCAGTAGCGTGAGCAAAGTCGCAATGTAGGGCACGGCTTGTACAGACAATACCGCTATCCATAATTTACCGCTTAAATTATCAAAATGCTCAACAGAACTCATGGCATAAATACCCGCACTTAACAATATCAGCAAAAATAATTCCTGTCTGATAGCGATTAAGCCGGTAAACTAAGGCCCCTGTTTTTCATACTTGGGTGTCCGCATAAATGGCTTGCCGGAAGTAAACAAACCTTGCACCGTACCTCGGGCAACGGTATGGGTTAACGACAATCCGGTTAATGACGCGCCCAATGATTGCCACACAGAACACGGAACACGC
>CAIMDR010000725.1 GCA_903839795.1 uncultured Methylococcaceae bacterium
AGCATTAGGCGTAGGCCGGAATAAGACCACCCAAGCGTAGCGCGTGGTGGCGTTTCCGGGACACTCGTTCAGCATGCCGGAAACGCTTGTTCTCGCTTACGCTTGAAAAGCCTTATTCCGGCCTACCTCTATTGGCCATTATGTTGCTGGTTATCCAAGTTCTATAAAGTCAAAGTAAGAAAATTTGAAGATCGAGTATAAGAAAAAACCCGATTTAGAAAATTTCTCTAGCCAAACAGGCCACCGCAACGGCGGGTGCGCAATCGGCTGTAGTCAATCCGGTTTGATGGATTGCTTTAGGAAACAAGTCAGCAAAATCAAGATAAGGATAATCCAATGATTGTGCGATTTGTTTAACCAAAAACCGCCCGACGCCAGCACCTATCAGTGGGTTATTTTTAGAAAAATCGACATTCTTTATCCGGTACTCACAACCTCGCTGTATTTTTTGTAATTGTTGGGCGCGAATGTTTTCCGCAAATTGTCGCCAGCGAGGCAGCTCTTCCAGGGAAAAATCACTGCCTATCATGCGCGATAACCGCCTGGCACTGGCCGTTATGGTTTTTTCTGCACCATCGGCTGCTTCAGTTTGGTCGTGTAATTCATTAAGCTCTTCGGTAACGCGGTACACATCAGCCATGGTAGCAAAATACTCGGCCATGAGGCCAATTTCTTGATCTTGATCGCTTGCAGTCTGGGCTACCGCCATCACCGCCGTTCTAACGATGCCGGTATAAATGAGTTCTTGGGATATTAAACGTTGGTAATCCGTGTAACCTTGCGCCAACACGTTGCCGTCATTAAGCAGTAGAATGTCCGTGGTCGTGCTGCCGATATCAACAAATAATCCGTTACCCACTTTTTGTGCGGCAAACAAGGCACTGGCCAACCAGTTTGCAGAAGCGATAGCCTGATAATCGCCGGCTTTAACCTGTTCAGCGTCAATGAATCCGGCCAGACCTGCAAATAGTAAACAGTGCGTTTGCGGTAACAGTGTCGTCATGGTGTCAATGATTTGCTTAACGCCATCATCCCGATCTTCAAACAAATCAACCAACTCGCCTGTCATGGTAATCGCCTGCTGATACCGACTAGCGGATGCTTCCTGTAGTATCTGCGTTACCGCATTTCGGAGTTGATCCAGTCCTTTCCATAACGGACAGGGCTGTTGATAAACGGCTATAACGTCACCCGCCGGATTAATAACAGCCGCTTTAACATGCGCCCCGCCTATATCCCAGCCTATCGTATTAGTTTGAGTCATGTGTAGTCACTTTAATGGTTGTGGGTTGGTTACATAAGGGCTTGATGATGGGGTCGCCTTTCAGTAATTGCAGGATATTTTCAGCAACGTTAATACCTAATGCCGCGTTAATACCTACAAACGAGGTGGTCAGGCGCGGATTTATTTCAAGTACAAATAATTGTTCCGGCGTTTCTATTAAATCAATGCCCACATAACCCCATAAGTCAGGTAACGCGTGAGCGATAGTATCGACCAAATCCTTGTAACTACTGACATCGGCGTCATCATTTACAATAATTTTTGACAACTGATATTGCTGATTGATGATGTCGAAATGCTGCAAATTAGCGCACAACAACCAGCCCGTGCCGTCTTTAAACAAGCAAGACAAACTGGTTTTTTTTCCTTGAATATGCGGCTGAATAACATAGTCACCTTGACGTGAGCGCATTTGCTCAAAATCATCCGGGTTTGTCAGTATATAACTGTCTGTACAGCCTACGCCATCAACGGGTTTTACCAACCATTCTTCGACTTTACCGGCCAGGCTTAAACCGGCAAGCTCTTCTTCCAACTGCTGGGCGTCATCCTGACTCGCCCACGTTTCGGCGATAAACAGCCGCGTGGGCACCGTCGTAATATGATGCTGTTTAAGGTGTTGATACGTGTTAAATTTATTGCCCGTTACCGCAACAGCACTGGCAGGCGAGGTTAACAACGGCTTACCCAGCCACTCAACGGCTTGACACAGTGTTTGCAAAATACCGTCAAACTCGGGCGCAATCGGCCAGACCGCATCACACTGTAATGCTAACCGCACAAATTCTTCATGGCTATTGTGTTCCGGATTGATGATGACCGTGTCAAACCCGTCGGTATTGATTAAGCCGTTAACCCGACTATCCACCATCACCACCACGCTTATTTCACTTCCGTTCTTATCTTTGGCATAGGTACGCAACCCATCAAGTAGCGCATGCAACATCAACCGCCCTTCCCTTGCCAATGAATCCGGTAAATCCTGCTTATTAAAGCCGCCACCAGTGATATACTCAAATACTAAAATTTTCATTACACCATTTTATCATCTGAACAACGGCAGACGGCTTTACCCATGAAAATAATTCCGGTTATTGATTTAAAAGACGGTGCTGTGGTTCATGCCCGACAAGGGTTGCGTGACCAGTATCAGCCCATTAATACTAAACTGTGTCAGTCTTCGGACATTTATCAGGTTATTGAGGCGTTTCTGGGATTTTATAATTTTGACACGATTTATATTGCTGATTTAAACGCCATTACACAACAGGGCGACCATGAGCGTTTAATCACGGCGGTGGTCACTTATTTTCCGCACCTCATCTTCTGGATAGATAGCGGCTATCAACGCGTTAAAAAGTATCCTCAAAATCATTTGCCGGTATTAGGCAGTGAAAGTTATAGCGATGAAACTGTTTTGGAACTCAAAGACTTCAATAACCACTTTATTCTTTCTCTGGATTATTCGATGGACGGCGAACTGGGCGCAAAAAGTCTTTTTTACCGGCAGGATTTGTGGCCGGATAATATTATCATTATGACCTTAAGTCGTGTGGGTAGTCATCAGGGGCCTGATTTGCTCAAGTTAAACGAATTTTGCAGTGGCTATCCAAATAAACAGTTTATTGCTGCGGGTGGCGTAAGAAACACCGAGGATTTACAGGCCTTAAAACAGGCTGGCGTAAAGCAGGCGCTGATTGCCAGCGCACTTCATTCCGGCGCGATAAGCCGTGAAGATATTCAAAATCGATAGACAAAAAAATACCCCGGCAAGCCGGGGTATTTTTAACAACTCAGACAAGATGCGTTAACGCATCAAGTCAAGGAATTAACCTTCGTTGTTAACTGCGAACGGATGTTTAGCAGTTGATTTTGCAGCTACAACTTCAGCAGCAGTTGGTGAACCGGCGATAGCGCGTTTCAGAGCTTCTTTGGTTG
>CAIMDR010000726.1 GCA_903839795.1 uncultured Methylococcaceae bacterium
CCTTTGTAGATTTTTTATCATACAACCACGTATAGAACATTGCAACACAAATGTCGGGTAACAGAAAAGACCTTGCAGGCTTTTGGATTTTCTACCCGATAACTATAATCTTTCAGAAATTACACTTCCCACTACACGACAATTTAACTCACACGGATAACATCCCTTAAAGGGATGGTATCCGTTAGCATCGAAATTATTTATCTGAAAACCTATAGACTATAATGCGCCCTGCTCAATTCGCTACGCAGTGCGTAGCTTTTTCGTTTGCTATAAACTCAACCCAATTTCCAACGCCTTAAGCTCATCATCAAGTTCGGCAATCTCGCCCAAAATCTCGCCCACTTCCCGCAACTTTTCCGGCTTGTAAAAAATCTTGTTAAAATTTAACTCTACACCCACGACGTTTTCCAGATACACAAACGGCTTGCTGATATATTTCGCCATAAAGGCTTCAATGGCCGCTTGGTTGTCGGCTTGGTCTTTATGAAAAGGAATAATCTCGTAATCCTTTTGGATGTCGGGCGTGAGTTCCACGCTGATTTCAATGCATTCTGGCTGTGTTTTACTTGCTTTTTTTAGACCGGCTTTAACGATGATTTTGCCGCAACCCAAGGCTGTCTTGCTACCGTCTATTTCCTTAAGCAAGGTTTCCTGTTCCGTATCAAAATAATAATTACCGTGCGAGGTGGTAATCACCAAGGGCTGTTCTTTATAATCCAGACTGGCGATAAAGGGTTTGATGTCTTTGTCAAAGTAGTCGGCGAGTGAGGTATAGTGCTCTTTGTCGAAGGCCGTTAGCGTAAATTCCGTGATGTTACGCTCGCCATTGCTCAAGCTTATCGGCGTTAGTTTTTCAGTGGCTTTGCCTTTTTCCAACTGCGCGGCAAAGCTGTTGCCGTGTGCATCGACGTTGGTGAGCAGGATGGCTTGTTTGTTGAAGTAGAAAAATTCCTTGGCAAACACGCGGGCGTAATCATTATCCTGAAAGGCGGTCAAGGTGGCGACAATATCAAGCCGGCTGGTTTCATCAATCTCTTTACGCTTGGAGCCTTTGCTTTTTTTAAGCGGTTTAAATTTGTTACTGGCATTAATCAGCATCACCTTATCTTTTTGGTGGGGCTGTTTGTTTTTATTCAGTATCCATAAATAGGTGTAAATACCGGTGTTAAAAAATTCATCGGTGGGCAGTTGAATGACGGCTTCGACAATATCGCTATCCAGCATCCATTTACGGATATTACTTTCTGCTGAACCGGCATCACCGCTAAACAAGGTTGATCCGTTATGCACCACCACGCCAGTGCCGACATTATCCAGCTTGGCAATAAGATGCTGCATAAACAGTAATTGTCCGTCGGAGATAGACGGCAAAAATTTAAAGCGTCCGGTTTTGTCGTTAATAATATCTTTGTCGTAGCCTTTCCAACTCACGCCATAGGGTGGATTGGCAATAACCACATCAAATTCTTCGTTATAAAACTTGTCATCCACCAAAGTGTTGCCGTGTTCGATTTTGGAATCCGGGCGAAAGCGGCTTTCAATTTTAGCCAGTGCATACAGCGCGTCGTTCCAATCTTGGCCAAAGGTTTGGGTGAAGCGTTTAAATTTTTGGTTGATGCGATCTTCAACACCGTACACCAAATTGCCACCGCCACAAGTGCAGTCGTAGATTTTGAGCAGGGTGTCGGATTCCTGGATTTTGGAGGCAACAATTTCTGCAATCAAGGCGATGACGTCGTCAGGGGTAAATTGCTCGCCTGCCGTTTCCGCTGATATGTCCGCCCATTTGCGTTTGATGTGTTCTTCGAGGGTAGTTATTTCGGAATTGTTAAACGGTTTAAGGTCAATCTCACTCCATTCTTGGGTGTAGCCCAACAAGACTTTTTTGGCTTTAAGCTTGGTAATGACGCCTTTAATATCCAGAAACTTTTCACCATCACCGGCGTCCACTCCCAGCAAGTCTTTGGTTTCGCCATCAAAACCGTGCAAATAAGCGTCAAAATCAATATCAAACGCTTTGTCGTTGGCGCAAATATCC
>CAIMDR010000727.1 GCA_903839795.1 uncultured Methylococcaceae bacterium
ATCGGTCATGTCGTTGAGTCGGTTTTAGGTGTGCGCATGAAATAACTACGGCATCTTGCTCCCTCTCCCACAGGGTGAGGGCTGGGGTGAGGGGATATAAACGGCCAAGTTTCAGGTGCGATGCCAGATAGAATTTCACATCCCTGTGACTGGATTCCGGCATCCATGCTGGAATGACGGGTTTGTGTCACTGGCTTAAGTATCTTGCTAATCAGGTATTATTAAGCAGAAAAATGATTTTAAATAACATGAAATATAAACAGGGTTTTATTATGACCATATACTGTTTATGATACTTAAATTTTTGGTGCAAAGGAGCAACCGGTTTTGACAAAAGTGCAGGATATTACGAGTCCGATGACCGCATCGGAAAAGCGTGCAACGTGGTCTTTAGCAAGTATTTATGCCTTGCGTATGCTCGGCTTGTTTTTGATTTTGCCGGTATTATCATTATTTGCCGAACAACTTGACGGCTCAACGCCTTCATTAATCGGCATGGCTATTGGTATTTATGGTATTAGCCAGGCGATTTTACAAATTCCTTTCGGCTTGATGTCCGATCGGTTTGGCAGAAAAAAAATCATTATTATTGGCTTGATACTGTTTTTTATCGGCAGTGTGGTCGCTGCTCTTTCAACCAGCATTTACGGCGTTTTATTGGGTCGGGCCATTCAAGGCTCTGGCGCAATAGCCGCGCCTATTATGGCTTTGGTGGCAGATTTAACGCAAGAAGTGCATCGCACGAAAGCGATGGCGTTAATTGGTCTCAGCATCGGTGTCTCTTTTGGCGTGGCCATTACCGCAGGGCCGGTGATTGCGGGATTTATTGGGGTTCACGGTATATTCTGGCTGATTGCCGGCTTGTCATTGGTTGCCATCTGGGTTATTCGTTATCAAGTGCCTGATCCGCAGCAATCCAAAGTACACCGGGATGCAGAGTTGGTGCCGGGACAGTTTTTAAATATCTTAAAAAACCATGATTTATTGCGACTTAATTATGGTATTTTTATTTTACATGCCATTTTAACGGCCAGTTTTGTGGTGGTGCCTTTATTAATGCGTGATACCGGTTTGTTGCCTGCCGAGCACTGGAAAGTTTATTTGCCGGTTTTTGTTATCTCAATGGCCGCCATTATTCCGTTTGTTATTTTGGCAGAAAAAAAACGCAAAATGAAACCGGTTTTTATCGGTGCCATTGCTGCACTGGTGTTGGCTGATCTGGGTTTAATGCAGTTTCATGCATCTTTGCCGGCAATAATTGGTTTTCTCTGGTTGTTTTTTACCGGCTTTAATTTGTTGGAAGCAACCTTGCCCTCATTAATCTCCAAGACGGCACCCGGCGATTTAAGAGGCACGGCAATGGGAGTTTATTCGACCTGCCAGTTTTTGGGCGCAGGTATTGGCGGCGGGGTAGGGGGCTGGTGTTATGGCACTTATGGCGCTGCTGGTGTGTTCTTGTTTTGCGCAGCGGCCGCCTTGAGCTGGTTAATACTGTCAATCAGCATGAAGCCCCCCCGATATTGGGCTAATTTGCTTATTTCATTAGAAAAAATTAACGAGCAGGAAGCCAATGATTTTGTGGCCGCGATGTTGACAGTGGTCGGGGTAGAAGAAATTACCTTGCACTACGATGAGGCGGTGGCTTATCTAAAAGTGGATAATCAACAACTCGACAAGAACCAGTTACAAGGTTTGATTACGCAGTATGTTGGTTAGCAGAAAGTAGCCTTGATGCAGTAGTTCGGAATTGAGGGTTTTGACGGCTTTCATTAGCTTCGATTCCGTTCTGTTACATCGAGAAAGTAATATAAGAGGTATGACATGTACGCCTATAAAGAAATACTGACACTGGAAAATCCTCAACAACTTAACCTAAGTAAACCGTTACCCTTCTTAAAAGGGAAAAAGATTGAAGTGCTTATTATTGTTGAAGATGACGCGGACGAAATGATTGCTGAAGAAGAAACTGACTATATTTTGAAAAACGATGAATTAATGCGACAAATTGCGTTATCCCGTCAAACGTATCAACAAAATACCGGTTATCAGCCAACCCCAGAGGAATTAAATGCGATCATTAGTATTTGATGGTAAAACTTGGGAGGCTTACGAAGCATTAAGGCAACAGGATAAAAAACAGCATGAACAATTATGCCGTATTTTAAAAGAGATGCTTAGAAATGATCCACGTTATGGTTTGGGAAAACCCGAACCACTCAAGCACGCACTAACGGGATTATGGTCGCGTCGCTTATCTCAAAAAGATAGATTGGTTTATCGTTTCGATGATAATTCCGTTTTTATATTTGCCATTGGTGGGCATTATGAGTGTAGCAATCCATAAAAAAACCTTTCGGTCTATCCGCTAAACTAAAATCCGCAAACTCAAACCAAGATCTGCCCAATGGTAAATGCGCCTAAATAAGTCACTGTAAAATAAAGCAATGACAAGGCTATACTGGCGGCAGAATTGATAGCGAGAATTTTTCTGAAAATATAAGCCATCACGGTAAGCTCCCATAAGAACAATATCCCCAAACTATAATAGCTTAAGAGAGCCTCACTGACGGTTAGCCAGATTAAAACGGGAATAACGAAAAGGGATATAATATTGGCACAGACTAAAATGGCTGTGGTTACTTGCAGATAGGCGTATAAAGTTTTGTTTAAACGCAGTATAAAGCCTATAAACAGAAGTGTTAACAGTGTTTGTATCGCCACCTCAACAAACGACTCAAAAGGATCATCCGTCATGTTGGCTTGCATGAAATACTCAACAATAAAATAGAACAATAGATTTTGTTTAAAAAATGCCTTTGAGCGGGTTAATTCAAGCGGGTTATGTTTAAACCAGCACAAAGGCAGATATTGTCTTAAAATTTCAAGTGGTAACATGGTAAGTCATGCGGGTAGTGACGACTATAGGTTCTTTTAATGGCCGGTAATTATTATTTAATTTTCGATAAATCCAGATAACTGGCGTGAGACTCATCTTTATAACCGGTTTCTATGGGGGCATTGTAAGAACTAACCTCATCATAAGTGCCAAAATCATCATTTAATGATTGCACCAGTACCTTGGCTTTATCGGTTAACTGCATTAAGCGGGCTTTAATTTTCTTGTTCCAGGCGGCGGGTTCGGTTAGAGGCAATAGCATACGCACAAAGGTTAAGTTCTGCTCAAAGAGATTAGCCAGGTTGCCCATTAAATGCAGTTCTTTTTGTCGTTCATTTAATTTGTTAATGATTAATTTCGCGTGCAGTTTACTGATCAGTAAATGTGTGGGTATCATAATGCCCAACAGAATGAGGATTATTATTGGCCCAATAATAGGGTCAATTAAAAACTCTAAAACTCCTACATTTATTTCAGCAAAAACGGCCAGGACAGCAATAAAACAAAGAACAATCAGGCTGGAAATGTTGACGCGCTCTTTCCAGAGAATGATGCCGTTTTTTACCTCCGGTATTATCACGTCTTCAATCTCTCGTATGTTCTTTTCCAGCGAGTCCAGAATTCGATAGGTTCGGTCATAGCCAACATTTGACATGCGTTGGTCTATTTCGGAAAAATCGACTTTGTTGAGCGCATTAATACTGTTTTGCTGGGTCGATGCGATAATAAATTGTCCGGTATTTAACCCCGTTCCGGATAATTTCCGTTGCCAGGAAGAAATAATTTCATTCGCTTTGGCCGGATTAATTGCGGCTAATGGTTCATCTATCAGGTAGATAAATTTATTGGAGTCTTGGTGCAGAATAATAGTTTGTATTAATTCATCCAGCATGGGTGATGCCGACTCAAATACATCAGTAAAAACCAAAACCAAATCAGAGTGTTCAATGATATGTTTTGTTAACATTGAATTAATCGGATGAGTGGGTGCAGTGCTTATATTGGGCGAGTCAATGAATAATTTGCCTTTTAGGCGGTCGCTGTTAATGGTTTTTAATTCCAGGTAAGCATTAAGGCGATTACCTTCGCCTTTTTGCAGTTGTTCAATTTGTTTGCTGATTTGATAAAAGGGATAACGAGGATCAACGTCCAGTGCTGTGCCGGGTAAAGTCGCGGGGTTGGCTTGGCTATTTTGCAGTAACACCGTAAATTTGTGACTGGATGCCTGAATGCCGGAGGGCACCTGCTGTGCACCCAGATAGCTGTTAATAAAACGGGATTTGGCCGTAGAATTACCGCCAATTAAACTGATTATTGGCCACCATGAGTTTTTACAGGCCGTTGTTTCATCCATTTCAATGAGTCCAAGATCGAATTCAATTTGATCAAGTTCATGAAATATTTTTGCTGATTTTAGCAATACCGGATTGTCGTTGGCAAAGTGTTTTTCAAGGTTGTTCAGGTATTTGCTCACTGTCTTTTCAGTCATCAGTTTAATCCCCGTGTTTACTGAGTTTTGAGATATAAATGGGTTGGAGTATACACCTAACGATGTTTTGATAATACAAAAAACAGGGTAGATTTTTAAGCTATATTATAACTGTAAATCAATGCCTCTCTATTGGCGAGTTGTTTTTTCGTACTCTGATAAACAGGATATAGAGTATATTATTATTTTAATTGAAGCCTTATGCAGGACTAAAATGACAGTAAGGAATCTAAACTTGGTTATTCTTCCAGGCTTAATGCTGATGTGGGTTACGTTAATGTTGTCAGGTTGTGGTACGCCTTTTTTTGGTAGCTATGGCGCAAAAGGCCAGAGCAAAGAAGAATTTACGCATTATGTGGAAGGCGTGTTTAAACTGCAAAACAGCATGACTAGCGAGATTATGGACTATTTGGAAACGGATGACAAAAGCAATCATGATGATTTATTAAAAGCAGAACAACACATGCAAGAAGCCTGTGCCCCCCTTAATGAATACGCTTCCCGTGAAAGTGAAGGCTTGGATACGGGGCTTTTTTTAAGTCGGCGCGTTGAGCAGTCTGCTATTGATTGTGAGCAAGCCGCTCAAAAAGTTAAGTTACTGCTGGGGCATTGATAGTTGTTAACGGTATATGTGAAATCAGCCGATATAGTTTCTAACGGACTGTCAGGTAGCCTTGTAGGCAGTAATAAAGCCGTTCGATCTTTAGTGATTGTAGACTTTCCGGTAAACATTATATTCATATAATTGGCAATTTTTCGGGAGAAATTATGAGTGCTTATCTCTATACATGGAACCCCGATAGATGGGTTTGGAGTGACCAGCAAGATGCTATCTTTCGTGTAAACAACGCAGATCAGTACGATATGTATTGGAGTTGTGGTAACACGAAAAGAATTGAAATTGGCGACCTGTTTTTCTTAATGCGTCTAGGTGTGGAGCCAAAGGGGATTATTGCTTGTGGTTATGTTTCATCGCAGCCATACTATTTACCACATTGGGATGAAGAAAAGGCTTTAGAAGGAAAATTGGCACTCAGAACTGACCTATTGTTTAAGGTTTTATCTGAAACTCCAATTGTTTCATTGATATATCTCCAAGACAAATACCCAGATCGCTCATGGACACCACAAGCTAGTGGCTTTTCCATTTCTGATGAAATTGCACAAGAATTATTCTCACTAATTCAATCCAACAGAAATTTCAGCTTTGTATCGTCTGATAAAAGAGATATACAGCTATTTGCGGAAGGAAAAGCAAAAAGTATTACATACAAAACTTATGATCGTAGTGCTATAGCCCGCCAAGCTTGCATAGAGCATCACGGTTACAGCTGTAGTGTTTGCGGGTTTAATTTCGAAGAGGCTTTTGGATTACTGGGTGCAAACTACATAGAAGTTCATCATTTGAGGCAAGTTGCAGATGCAGGGGAAGAGTATATGATAGACCCAAAAGTGGATTTGAGGCCTGTATGCGCCAATTGTCACCGTATGTTACACAAAAAAAGGCCTCCGCTTTCAATTGAAGAGTTAAAAAATATAATTACCCAAAGCATTAGAAGAACAATTGTGGTCTGAAATTGAAGCCCTTGAGGAGAAAGAACAAATGCAATATGTCACTAGCATAGAACGGATTGGGATAGAAAAAGGGATGGAAATTGGCATGGAAAAAGGAATGCTAAAAGGCGAACAAAAAACTTTACGTCGCCAGTTAGAGCGCCGCTTTCAGACCCTGCCTGACTGGGCTATTGAACGTATAGCACACGCTTCAGAAGCAGAGCTTGAGCAATGGCTGGATAATATACTGGATGCGACCAGCATCGACGTTGTTTTTACAGAGACTACCGCAGCACATTAAAATAAGCCAGCACCACAAAGACACGAAGAACTAAAACGTCGTGTCTTTCGTGGTGATAAAACCAGTCGAAATTAAATAATCCGCTCACCCCGCGCCAGTTTGGGCAATTTGCCTTCCAAACCCATCGCACTGCGCATGACTTTATTTTTAGCGGGCAAGATGCGTTCAGCCAGTCCCAAGCCTAAATTGCGTATCAGTTTTAGGGGTAATACTTCATTACTGAATACCTGATAAAAAATATCCATGACGGTCATCATTTTCAGGTTTTCATTGCGGCGCATTTTTTCGTAGCGTTTTAAAACGGTTAAACTACCGATTTCAAGCCCTTCTTTTGCAGCTTCAAGTAACACTTCACCCAAGGCTGCGGCGTCCAGCAAACCAATATTAACCCCTTGTCCGGCCAGAGGATTAATCATGTGTGCCGCGTCACCCACCAGAACGACACCGGGTTTAACATAGCTCTGTGCATGTTGTCGTTTAAGCGGAAAGCTTGCCACGCCCAGCACGTTGTTCACTTGCCCCAGACAATCAGGAAACGCGGCCACCAGTTCGTCTTTTAATGCGTCAAATGATAAGGTTTTTAACCGACTGACTTCATCAGGTGAGTTGTACCAGACGATAGAGCCATAATGTCCGGTCAGCGGTAAAAAGGCCTGCGGGCCGCTAGGCAAAAAGCGTTGCCAAGTTATATCCTGTTGCCCATAAGCCGTTTCAATATAAATCACCAAGGCATGTTGTTTATAATCCCAACTGGTCACACCCAAACCTGCCGTTTGCCGGACTCTGGACTGACCGCCATCGGC
>CAIMDR010000728.1 GCA_903839795.1 uncultured Methylococcaceae bacterium
CAAATCACCCAAATGCTGCATTTAAACGCCGACGTAAAAAACAAACTCGGCGAACCGGTATTCAACGACTCCGATTTACAAATGGCCGGTTACGCCGCCGCGCTTAAAGTCTTAACCGCTTACACCCACATCGGCGATGAAGACGCCACCACCTTCGCCTTGCGCCCACGACAAAAAGGCCAAGTCACCGTCGTCGATGAAATCGTGCAACAAGCCTCGGAAGCCGCCAACAGCCTGCTGATTCCCGAAGGTTTACAACCCGACACCTGGAGCGCAACCAAAGGCATCCAACGCTTTTACCTGCGCATGTTGGATATAGAAACCACCGGCGCATCAAAACTGGATAACTACCAAAACTTCGCCAAAGCCTTTCATGTCGAGGATTACACCAAACTCATGGCGAGCATGGCACCCAACAAAGCACGACTAAAAAGCGTCGAAGAATTCACCTCGCGTGACCTAACCGACAGCACTGAAATCGGCCCCACCTACCTCGGCAAACTCATCATCGCCCTGCAACAACTGCTGCAAGATAAAGAACCACAAACCGTGATAGATTACCTCCATTCCGACATCACCAATTTTCTGGAAGCCCGCCCCTTGTTAATCGACATCACCGAATTTATCGCCACCAAAACCCGCGATAACAAAGTTCGTGATGTGGCGGAAATACTGGTAGCGCGAATGCGTAACCAGCGATTGGCATAGATCAAACTGATATACCAGCACAACATAAAAACGAAAAAAATAATACTATAAAGTATCATAGACCTCATAAAGCAAAGTATTGAGAGTAAAATTACATGAAGCAGCCTTTATCTATAATAATATGAATATTGAAGGTATCATTAGAAATGACTGCATTCTTACCGAATATTGTTTAAATTTAGGATTAAAAAAATGATTGTTGTTAGAGGTGGTACTGGCAAGCCAGTTAGTAGTCAAAAATTAGCCGATTATTTTGAAGCAAGAACCGATATAGAAGGTTACTTGTATTTAGGGTATCCAATTATAGGTACGATTGAGGGTGGCTATCCCATTGATGCCTTATTTCTTTCGGATAAGCACGGAGCCATTATTTTCCATCTTGTTGAAGGTGCTTATAATGAACGAATAGAACTCGCTGATATTCAGGATGAAAACTATACAAAATTAGAATCTAAATTAAAGCAGTATAAGGATTTAACGAAAGGACGTAATTTAGCCGTTCAATTAAATGTTGCCACCTTTGCGTCTGCATGGACAGGACGCTCAGATATAAATTCTGACTATCCTGTTTTAGTTACCGAGAATGATTTAACAGCTTTTCTGAATACTAAAAAATGGGACGACAACCAGACGTATCAAAAACTAGTTTCTGTTATTCAATCCATCACAACGATTAGAAATAGAAATAAACGTGGCTATGTTAAAAAGACAGACTCAAAAGGAGCCAAGCTAAAAAAACTAGAGGAATCCATTGCTAATTTGGACAGACAACAAAGTACGGCTGTTATTGAGACCGTTGAAGGTGTTCAACGTATTCGAGGACTGGCTGGCTCAGGAAAGACCATTGTACTGGCTCTAAAAGTGGCTTATTTACATGCAAAAAATCCTGATTGGCATATTGCCGTTACCTTCAACAGTCGATCACTAAAAAATCAACTAAAGCATTTCATTACTTTATTTACTCTGGAACACACCAACGAAGAACCTGATTGGGACAAAATTGATATTATTCATGCTTGGGGGAGTCCTTCAATACGTGGAATTTATTATGAAATATGTCTGAAGCATAATATTGAGTATTTAGATTTTAAAACTGCTGAGTCCAGAGTAAAAGTCTACGGAAAAGGCTTTAATGTTGCTTGTGAAAAAGCTTACAGTGAAATCAAATCATTTCAACAATATTATGATGTTGTTTTGGTGGATGAAGCTCAAGATTTTTCCCCTTATTTTTTACGTTTATGTTATGGCGTGTTAAGACAACCCAAACGCCTGGTTTATGCCTATGATGAATTGCAAAATATCAGTAATAAACAAATGCCATCACCTGAAGAATTATTTGGCTTAGATAATAATGGTAAACCACTTGTTTCTTTACACAATACTCAAGGAAAGCCTAAGCAAGATATAGTTTTAGATGTGTGCTATCGAAATTCAAAGCCCATATTAGCCACAGCTCATGCTTTAGGATTTGGTATTTACAGAAAAAAGGGACTGATACAGATGTTTGATCAGCATCAACTTTGGCAGGATGTAGGTTACAAAATTAAAGACGGAAAATTAGCAGATGGTGAGTCAGTCACTTTAAGCCGAGATGAAAAATCGAGTCCTGAATTTTTAGAAGAACACTCAACTATTGATGATCTCATTACATTTAAATCGTTTAATAATGATGCTGAACAAATTGCGTATTTAATTTCTGAGATTGAAAAAAATATTAAGGAAGATGAATTAAAATTAGATGACATTATGGTCATTCATCCTGAACCCTACACAGCAAAACGAGCCGTAGGCGTAATAAGAGAGGAGTTATTTAGTAAAGGGATAAACTCTAATTTAGCAGGCGTAACAACTACACCGGATGAGTTTTTTAAAGATAATGCCGTTGTATTTACACAGATATATCGTGCTAAAGGCAATGAAGCCTCTATGGTTTATATTATTAACGCCCAGGAATGTTTTGATGCTGTTAATGTAGCTCAAAAGCGAAATATGTTATTTACTGCATTAACTCGAAGTAAAGCATGGGTGCGTGTATTGGGGTATGGACAGAACATGCGGGCATTGGAACAAGAATTTGAAGAAGTAAAATGCAATAAGTTTGAACTTAAATTTACTTATCCTACCGCAGCAGAGCGTGAAAAATTAAGTATTGTTAATCGAGATATGACTGCGCAAGAGCGTAAAAAATTAGAAATAAAATCAGCTACTGCCAATGACTTACTTCAAAGTCTAATAAACGGTGAAATACATAAAGAAGATTTGCCCGATGATATAAGAAAACAGTTAAAGGAATTACTTTAAGCATGTTAAGTTCTGTAATTATTTTTAACCAAATTGAGGCAATTACTTCCAAACTGATTAAAATAGGGCTATCGGCAGAACAAAACTTCCCTTCAAATAATAAGGGTCAAATCACCTATTCAGGGATGCAAGATATTTCCATTGCTATGAAAAATATCACTTATGAAGAAATTTATAAACAACTGGAAGAGAGCAAAAATTATAATATTAAAATGCTCGATGGTGCATTAATTCAAATGCTTTACAGCTTTGACGGTAATGAGCTAATTTCTCATCGGTTAGCCTTTTTTCCAGCACCCAACTTGGAAAGCTTTCAGAATGAACCAGAAATCTATGAAGATGATGAAATTTACGCTGACATTTTAGGAAAAAATATTGTTACCTTCCCAATTCGTTTTGATTATGACCCTAATAACTTCGAAGAAATAAAACATCCAAAAACTCACATCACATTGGGCCAGTATAAAAACTGTAGGATTCCAATTTCTGAGCCGCTGACTCCTGAACTATTTATTGCCTTTCTTTTACGAAATTTTTACAACACTGCTTTTGAAACAAACATCAATCACTTTGTTATAAGTATTCATCGCTTCCAACAAACCATCACCGATAAAGAAAAATCCTTACTTCATCTTGGTATTTACTAACGACTAAATTTATTATTTGTGAACGGAAAATTATCTTTGTTATATATTTAATTTCAAGCATATTAAAACCCATTTAACTTTGCCAAGGGAGAATACAATGCCTAGCTGCCAAGAACTTTACCAACAAGCAAACCAATTACCGCCTTTAGAAAAATTACATCTGGCCGAATTGTTACTGGCAGATCTGGATACACCCGATCCGGAGATTGATGTTATCTGTAGAGATGAAGCACAAAAAAGATGGCAAGCTTACCAAGCTGGTGAGTTAAAAACTTTTAGTTATGATGCTGTTATGCAGAGATATAAATGAAAAATCGACACATTAGATCCATTAATTTCTTATTTTAGTTAGGGGAGAGAAACACATGAATACAGCATCCACCCAAACCGCTCACAGCCTTTACGCACTTTACAAAACCTTACCCAATGAGGTGCAACAAGCTTTTTTACAGGAATTAATACAAAAAAAACATCAGGAAGTGGCAGACCTGCGTTTTTATCTGGACTGTAAGGAAGCAAAGGATGAAAACGAGTTTTTAAGCGAACAGGAACAGCAGACTTTTATTGATAGTCTGTCGCAATGAAAATCCAGATTTCCGCCTCATTAACAACATGACCCTACGCCGCTTTTCTTCCCGTACCCATCGCCTGGATCAAAGCTTTTTGGCTGAACAGCTTAAAGATGCAAAGAGTTATCGGCGAATTGCCGGTTATTTTACCAGCTCATTATTTGAAGTGGCTTATGAATGGCTGGAGACGATACCGGATGTCAAAATAGTCTGTAATGTCGATATTCATCCTGATGATCTTAAAGTCGCGCAATGCCGCGAAGCCAAGATGCTGGGGCGCTGGAATGCCAATGCGCTTGAAGTCGAGGCGTTGTTAAACCGTGACCGCTACCAGCGTTTGGATGCCTTTTTACAGCAGCATGGTCAGGCAATTCGGGTAGCGCCGGACAGCGTGTGCGGTTTTGTGCATGGCAAAGCGGGCGTGATTGAACGTGCCGATGGCCGTAAAGTGGGTTTTATTGGCTCGATGAACGAAACCCGCAGCGGTTGGCAGCATCATTATGAGATTTTGTGGGAAGATGATTCCCCGGAAGGCGTTGTCTGGATTGAAGCTGAATTTGACTATCTGTGGAATGCGGCAAAACCCTTACCGGAAGCCGTTTGCAAGGAAGTGCGTCGGCGCAGTCGTCGCCATGAGGTGGGTTTGGTTGAGGTGGCGGATGATGACAATATTGCCCCGGCCGCCTTGATTGAATCACCCTTGTATCGCGAAGGGATGTCGCTGCAACCGTGGCAGCAAGGTTTTGTAACGGAATGTTTAAAGCATTATCGTGATCACGGTTTTGTGCGCTTATTGCTGGCCGATGAAGTGGGTTTGGGTAAAACTTTGTCGTTGGCAACGGCGGCACTGGCTTTGTGTTTGCTAAACGAAAAAGAAAAACGTCGTCGCAAGCCGGTTATTATTTTTGCTCCGGCAACGCTGTGCGAGCAATGGCAAACCGAATTGATGGATAAATTAGGCATTCCGACGGCGCGTTGGCAATCCACCAAAAAGGTGTGGCTGGATAGTAACGAACGCACCATTTCTCCTTCCGGTGCTGAACATATTGTCACCTGTCCGCTACGTATCGGCATTGTCTCCACCGGCTTGATGATGCGGGATTCTTCTGAAAAACAGCATTTACTGGATTTAAGCTATGGCTTGGTGATAGTCGATGAAGCGCACAAGGCACGAACTCGCCAAGGTTTTGGCAAAAATGCCGGTGAACCTAATGAACTGTTGGCTTTTATTTCTGCAATTGCGGCACGCTCAGATCATGTATTGCTGGGCACTGCCACGCCCATTCAAACTAAAACAGAAGATTTATGGGACTTGGTGCGGGTACTGCATCAAGGCAAAGGCAACTTTGTATTGGGTAATGATTATGCCCGTTGGCACAAGCCCGATGAAGTTTTGCCGCTCTTATCCGGTGAACAAGAAATAACGGATTTAGCCAGTGCCTGGGAGTTATTGCGGTCGCCATTACCGACCGTCAATTCAACGACTGATAATCCGGTGCGCCGATTGTACAGTGCAATCCGTCAGGATTTAAACTTATCCACCCGACAATTTGAAGCCAACCGACTCGCTGATTTAGAAATAGGGACGAGGCAAGATTTTGAACTTGAACTGGAACGTCGGGTTGCCAATGCCCCGTTCTTTCAGCGTGAAAACCCGCTTGTCCGCCATGTGGTTTTGCGCAAGCGCACGACACTTGAAGAGGCGGGACTGCTTAAACGGGTCGGTGTTAATGTACATCCTGATAGTAATCGGGTTACCGATGTGCATGGTTTTAATGCCTTGTTTGAAGGCTTGGCGGTGCGTACCGACGAGCATTTTCGGGAAGCTTACAACGAGGCGATCACCTTCGGCAAGGTGTTGGGAAAACGCGGCGGCTTTATGAAAAATCTCATGCAGCAACGAATTTGTTCCAGTATCGTGGCGGGCATTAATACCGCGACTGCCTTGCTGGCAGGACGTACTTTACATGATGAAAGTGATGAGATGGAAGCCGATGTCGCTTTGCAAACCGATGAAGAGCGTGCGGTTTTGGAATTATTGTTGCATCGGCTTAACGCCTGTCACGGTGATCCAAAATATGATGCGGTTTTGCACTATTTGATCAATGAAGGTTGGCTTGAACTGGGGTGTATTATTTTTAGCCAGTATTACGACACTGCCCGTTGGCTTGCTGATTCGCTGGCGGCACGTTTCCCCGATGAAGCTATCGGTTTATATGCCGGTGCGGGACGAAGCCGGTTATACCAAAAAGGCGATAGCGTGGGTATCGAAAGGGAAACCCTTAAAATGATGGTAGCGGAACATAAAATCCGGATTATGGTGGCAACGGATGCCGCGTGTGAAGGCTTAAACTTGCAAACCTTGGGTGCATTAATTAATATTGATTTACCTTGGAACCCAACCAAATTGGAACAGCGTATCGGTCGCATCAAACGTTTCGGGCAGGTACGTGACAATGTTGACATGCTGAATTTGGTGAACGAACAAACCGTCGATGAAAAGGTTTATGAACGTTTATCTGAACGGATGCGTGACAAGTTTAATTTATTTGGCTCTTTACCCGATACCATCAAGGATGACTGGATTGATAACATCGAAACCCTGGATGAAAAAATGGATCAATACATTGATGCGCAAAAACGTGCCACCGGATTTGATTTACGTTACAACACCCATCTTACGGCCTCCGATAAGGATTGGCGAGATTGCTCCAATGTTTTGTCGCAACGGGATTTTGGGACGTTGATGCGCGAAGGTTGGGAAAAGTAAAATAGCTACAGACACCCCATAAGCAAAGGCATTAATTAAATCCTGAGGAATTTTGGCTTGATAGACTGTACTGATATTGCAGAACTTATCCCGCATAGCGGCCGTATGATATTACTGGACCGGATTCTTGACTATGACGAACAGTCGCTATCTGCCGAATTGATTGTCCGTGATAACGGCTTGCCGGGTAATGACAAAATCGTGCCGGCATGGGCAGGTATCGAATATATGGCGCAAGCTGTCGCCGCTTATGCGGGTATCAAATCAAAGCAATTAGGAGAACCGATAAAACCGGGCTTTTTACTTGGTACGAGGCGTTATACCAGCAATGTGAGTAGCTTTAATGTGGGTTCTGCATTGATAATACAGGTAAGAAATATTATTCAAGACGAAAAACTGGGGGTTTTTGATTGTAAAATTTATGGAACCGGCATTGAAATTAGCGCCAACCTGAATGTTTATCAACCCTCCCTAGGAGTCTGTCCGACTTAAGGTTTAATACTCCATTTTCTTCATAAAAAAGCTGAAAAAATAATTATTTTGCCCTCAAACCCCCTATTTACCGTGCATTTTCGTTATACGCGCACCATTTCCAGCCTTTTGGGCAAACC
>CAIMDR010000729.1 GCA_903839795.1 uncultured Methylococcaceae bacterium
ACTGGATACCAATGTGCTGGTGCGTTTTTTGGTGAAAGATGACGCCGAACAAGCGCAACTGGTTTATACGCTGTTTAAGCAAGCAGAAAACCATAAACAACAGCTATTTGTACCGATACTTGTAGTTTTAGAAACGATTTGGGTGTTGCAAGCGGTTTATCATATAGAAGATCACGAAATACTGGCGGCACTAAATGATTTATTACTGATGCCGGTTCTGTTATTTGAAACACAGCCCGTTTTACATGCTTTTATTAGCGCAGCGACTGGTAAAACTTTGATCTTGCAGATTTACTAATTGCCCATTCTGCAAGTGCTTACCCCTGCGAAGGGGTGCTGACCTTCGATAAGAAAGCTGCAAAATATAGTGGCTTTGAGTTGATTAAGCTCAGTCGGATTAGCGAAGTGTAACCCGACACGTTTAAGCGTCAAATGTTGGATTAGGCGTAGCTAACCCAACCTTGTATGAATTGACATTGCCGGGTAAAAACATGAGTAACGGGGTTGCAAAGGGTCTATGCCAAACTACAGCTTCACGTCCGTGTGACTGGATTCCGGCATCCATGCTGGAATGACGGACTTTTTGGTGCTTAGCGAATCATTTTGTTGCTCAGTGTTCCGTCTTAAGTTGATAGCCATAAATGGGTATTCAATTCGTTTGCGACGGACTGAATCGTTTGGCCATTGCCACGACTGTAAACTTTTACTGGGGCTTGTTCTTTAAAGCCTGCTGAATATCTTTTATATTTTTTCTTAAAATTTGAGGCGACAACTATTCTGACGCAGGTGGTACATGACAATGATTATTCCAATAAATCAGCTTATGATGGGCATCAAAGTGTGACTCTAAAACACTGGAGCGTCGAGTTAGGTATTTAATTTTACACTGACCCCAGTTATTAAGGCATAGTTTAGCTAAGGAATCTACATGAAATAACGTGACCATTTATATCCCTTCACCCTAACCCTCTTCCGGAGGGAGAGAGGGAGCAAGATGCCTAAGTTATTTCATGCGCATTCCTAAGCAGGGTTTTATACCCTATTATTCAATCATATCAAGGTGAATCCGCAATGATATTTTTCAAAATTACTTATTTTCAATCTCGTTGGCAGCGTTCTTTATGGTTAAGCCTGCTTCCTTTAATTAGTTTAAACACTGCGCTTGCCGACTGGAATCCTGATGCAGGCTTGGTCACCTCATTAACCCAAGGGGCTGCGTTATCAGCAACTTCCCCCGGCACAAACCTAAACAAAGTGTTGGATGGCAATACTGATACCAGTTGGCAATCCGGTGGGTGTTTACCGACCGGTTATATCGCGAGATCCGAATTAAATCAAATATTAGGTGCGTGTGCAGCGGGTCTTTGTACCAGTTCGGGCTCTACCAATACGCAAGATGCAACCGACAATAATCCTTATACCGGTGCTTATGTACCATTGAATAGCGGTACCGCCTGGATTAATGTGCCGTTACCGAAAACCCGACCTTTGTACCAGTTAGGCGTGCGAGGTTTCGGTAATCAGCCCATTGTATTTGAAGCCGTAACAGCTAGCGGTAATAAAGTGATCAGTACCTTAACAACGGTTGATAATTATCAATACCGACGCTTTGTAGCGCCCTCCGATCCTATTATTGCTCTTCGCGTGTCTTCTAAGGATAAATTTACTTTAACAGAGTTATCTACGTTGGCAGATCCTTGTTTTGAAGCGGTGACAGTGGATTTGGGTAGCAACCTTAATGTGGGTTGGGTACAGATGAAACATTGGTCACCTGATGCGACCTCCACAACGCTTTCGATTAGCAATGATGGTCAACAATGGACGCAAGTGGCGTCATTGGTGCCTACTTCGTTATCCTATCAAACTACTCGCTTCCAAGAACAACTGGTTCGTTATATTAAGGTGAGTCACACGGTAGTCGAACGTGATTGGGCCAAAGTGTATGTTTGGGATATTGCCGCTTATGATGCTGATGGTCCTTACGGTTCAACGCCATTGCCAAAAGCAAATCCTCATACTATTTCAGAGTTGTTGGGTATCAATGGTATTTGGGGCTGGGGTAATAGTAATCCAAACGGAGCTGTGTTATATCGGCAAGTGGCGAGTCATGCACGTAATTATCACAACTTGAGTTGGGATGCAAAAGATCCTGATCATATTCCTGATTACATTACTATGGCAGCGGGCAAAGGCACGGAAGCACAGTGGTGGCTAAATTGGGATAAAGAATATGGCGCTTGGGTTAAGGCAGGCTTGCAAGTTGAGGCTAGTATTCAATTTACTAACCGTGTTTTCCCGGTGAGTGTTTGGGATAATCTCAATCTGGCAGGTTACAATTATGGTTTTGCGTTTGCCCAGCATTTTGGTCCAACGTCGGGCAATGGGTTGGTGCGTGCCTTGGAAGTCGGCAATGAGCCTTGGGATTATCCCGCCAGTTTTTACCGAACAGTATTAGGGGGTATGGCGGCGGGAGCTAAGGCTGGTGATCCGTCTATGAAAGTGATGCCAGGTGCCTTACAGGCCTTTAAACCTGAAGCGGCTAATGCCACCAGTGGTAATTATATTGGGGCCCGTTTGTCACCGATTGAAGCTGTGAATATTGATGTGCTTAATACTCATGCTTACAGCTACAGTTACGCAGATGATGGCAAGCGGACTGCGGTACCTCCTGAAAACCCTGTTTCTAGTATCAATGAGGTGCGTAATTTTCTGCGCTTTAGAGATGTCAATTTGCCGAATATGCCGGTTTATTTGACTGAATGGGGTTGGGACAGTGCGGGAGCAGGCGAAAGTTGTAACGCCACTGAATGTGTCAGTGAAAGAGCTCAAGCTTTGTATGGTGTAAGGGGTGCTTTAATGTTATCGCGTTTAGGTCTGGATCGGTTAACGTGGTTTTTTTATGCCAATGATGCCAAGTGCGATACGCTTTATTGTCGTAGTGGTGTGACGGGTTCTTTAAATACCGGCTTTGCGCCTAAACAATCATTCCGTGCTTTTCAAGCGTTGCTTAAAAACGTGGGAACACGTTATTTTCTGAATGTGCTGCGTGAAGATAGTACCGCTTACATTTATGTATTAGGTGATAAAAACGGTATAGCGACTCATTTAGTGGCTTGGAAGCCGGTGGTAGGTGATGATACGACTATTAGCAATCTGAGTTTGCCCGTCAATGCATTGCCAGCAAGTGCTGTCATCTTGTCAGGCGCAACGGCAACCGGTGAACCAACTGCTTTACCCGTAGTGGCCGATGGGCTATGGACGATACCCCTATCGTCAGCGCCGTTGTTAGTGACTTTAACGAAATAAGTTGAACTCGGTGTTTTTATCTGTAACAAAATGAATAGGACGAACGGTTAAGTCTCGACTATGTCCCACGTTAAGCCATGTCGGGTTAGGCGATAGCCGTAACCCGACATAATTGATTCCTTATGCGATAGCCGAAACCCATCATCATTGATTCCTTATGTGATGGGTTTCGCGCTGCTCTACCCATCCTACCCGTCAGTGAAAACAAGAGGATCAGGCTTTGCGGTTCTGGAAGTTTGGAGAGTGGAAATGAGGAGCTATCCAATTAACCACATCATCTTCTGCTACCAAATTAACATATTTGCCTAACGTAAAAAGCGTAGTCTCCAGCGTTAAGCGACAGGTCATTCTGGCCAATATTTTGTGACATCAAGCTGATTAGTTTTATAAATCGTTAATCGTCTTTAAATATATCTGATAATTGTTGAGCATCAATAGCCATATCAAACCAACGCTCAATGGTCTCCACCGAGGCATTAGAAATCGAACGAGTTATATCCGCCGGCAGGGTGCCAAAGCGTTTGGACAATAATCTCTGCAAAGCCAGCATTTCGCCTTCTTGCCTACCTTTTAGCTCTCCTTTTAGCTGACCTTTTAGCTCACCTTTTAACTCACCCTTTAACTCGCCTTCTGCTATATAGGCCAGTGCCCATTGTTCCAGTCTATCTGCCAACATGACTTTTATCTCCTGTAAATCGTCTACTTGGGGCAATAAGATACCGTAATTTGGTTTTCTCATCAATGTCGCGCGTATCCACAAGGAAAACATGCGCCGTAAATCGGGTCTATCGTCCAATCAATCGATTAATAAGCTTATCAGACTTTCTATGGTTGCGGGGCTGTCGGCTTGTTCAAGTCTAAAAACGGCGGCCACCAAGTTGTTAAGTGAGGCCAGTTCGGTGTCGCTGTAGGCGTTTTCGTCAATCAGCAAATATTTAAGGCGGGGTTTAAACTGCTCCACCAAGCCGGGTACGACGGGAATTAATTCAGCAACATCGGTAACGGAAGTCCAGCGTTGTTTGCCATTATAAAGCACGATGGGTAATATCGGCGGTAACCGGCCATCGGCCAGCACTTCTTTGCGCTTTATCAAGTCTTGGTACAGCAGACCGATATAAACCATCATGCGCAATGCCATGTATTTATCAACACTACTTTGAAACTCTAGCAGCAAGTACAGATAGACCCAAGCGCCACCGACTTTTACCCGCCAGACAATATCGTCTTCGCGCTGCTTAAAGTCCTCAGTGATATAAGAGCCTGGCACCTTTTCAAGTGTTGAATAATCCAGACTATGCAACCAATCATCCGGTATAAAACCCATGATTAAGTCTCGAACCAACTCCGGATTTGAAAATAAAAACTTGTAACTGCTGTCGTGTATTTTGCTCATGGGCAGATTATAAACCTTAAGTCATTATAATCGTTGTGTTATTTTAAACAGGCTGTGTGGGTGTGAGGTCTTGCGCTGTGTTTTATACGGGCATTGGGTGTATGACGCGTGGCTTATACACCTTACAAAATTGTCGCGGTCGGGCAACGGCAAGAGATTGCCCTACAGGCCGGAATAAGGCTTGTCGAGCGCAAGCGAGTTGAGCGTTTCCGGCAACCGGTGCGAGAGTGCCTGAAACGCCACCACTTGCTACGCTTGGGTGGTCTTATTACGGCCTACGACTGGGGAGCTTGGGAACGAGTAAACATTTTATTGACAATTTAGAAATAGATAAAATACACTGTTGCTTGCTTGCTTGCTTGCTTGCTTGCTTTCTTGCGTAACGCAACGTCTAACTGTTTAAAAATAAAGTGATTAGTGGCTGCTTAGGTGACGATTGGCGGGTTTGTTTTTAGGTTCTATTTTTTTAATACCTCACATAATAAACGCTAGGAGTCTGTCCGACTTAAGGTTTAATACTCCATTTTCTTCATAAAAAAGCTGAAAAAATAATTATTTTGCCCTCAAACCCCCTATTTACCGTGCATTTTCGTTATACGCGCACCATTTCCAGCCTTTTGGGCAAACC
>CAIMDR010000730.1 GCA_903839795.1 uncultured Methylococcaceae bacterium
AGGGATACCATCCCTTTAAGGGATGTTATCCCTACCAAGCCACCGAACCGTCTCAAATAAATCGTATATGCAGGGATACCATCCCTTTAAGGGATGGTATCCCTACCAAGCCATCCCTGATCTTTACCGTACCCTTCAACTTAAACATCGATTAAACAATAATTAATATCTTGAGTAAAATCATTTTGTTGGTGAAAAGCTTTAAATGCCGCAATGCCACCGAATAACGCTATTACTTCAGCACACTTTACACGACTGGGCGCAGAACTAAAAAAAGCCGGATAAGAGCTGTAACGCCAGGTTTCTAGCTGCTCGGTAAGACCATGATGCAATGGATTGTTGTGAATATAGCGAACCAAGCCCATTAAATGGGCATCCGTACTAACCAGTAAATATTTTGGATGTTCTTGAAATAAACTGCCACGCCGATGTTCTTGTTTGTTGATGGCTTGAGTATAACTAATAGCTAAGCGTCGCCACGATTCTATAATCGAAAAAGGCAAATCAACCTCACGAACACGTACTAAAAAATGGAAATGGTTGGGAATAAGGCAATAGCTCCATACGTCAAAATGCCTATCCATGTAATCCGTCCATAATCTTAAAAAATAGCGGTAATTGCGTTCTTGATAAAACAGTTTATCGGTTTGGCTATTGGCACGGTTAAAGAAATGATAAAACTCTCCTGCAACCCAGGGCGTATTTTGATAATAAGGTGTAGGCATAATATCTTTGAAAATGTAATGTTACATTTAGTTTGTTTAGGGATAACATCCCTTTAAGGGATGGTATCCCTCTCAATACTACCCAAATAAAAACTCCATACTTTCATTGATTATTTTCCATTAATGCCAGGGTTTTCCTTACATTACCAACCATTTCATTGACTAAATCCGTTTCATAATTAAAAACCACTTCATTTTCAACTTGCAGTTTTTGAATAAAACCTAAGCGGTCATAACCGGCTAATTCTGCCGCTTTTCCCAAGCTCAGTTTATTTTTTCGATAAAGCATTAAAGCATGATGAAAAAGCATGGTTTTTATAAATTCTCCCTGTTGTTCTTTTAACGTAATTAAAAAATCATCCGATATATCAATAGGTAAGTGCATTTTAAATTCCTTGCTTCATGATGTTATATTTCCATTACATGAAGTTTGAAGTCCATACGGATAACATCCCTTAAAGGGATGGTATCCGTTAAGATCGAGATTATTTATCTGAAAATCTATATCTGCGGCATTATTGAAACATGCGCTAATAACAGCCGGTCAATTATCTATAAAACTGGTGAGATTAGCATTAATCTGCTGTTGTAAACCTAATGACTTGGTATCAAGACCTTGCAGACGCTGATGCAACATCAAAATCTCTTCTCCAAATTCTTCCTCGGTCATGCCGTCTTCTTCTATCACTACGCCAACATAACGCCCCGGATTGAGCGAATAATCCTGCTCTTTGATTTCATCTAACGTCGCCAATTTACATAAGCCGATGACATCTTCATAAACGGCAGCGGGGAAACGTTCCTGTAGCCAATCAATTTGATGCAGCCAGTATGCCGCCGATTTTTCGATGACTTTAAATTCCAACGGCATTGCCGGATTAATGACTTCATGAAAATCATCCAGCAAGTCACTGATTTTTTTAAAATCGCGTAACTTGTTATCTTTCCAGAACTTGTCATCTTTACTTTTTAATTGCTTGTCGGCGAATTTATAGAGCTTTTCTAATTTACGATAACTTTTATCCAGTGTTTTTTTAACGGTACGGGTTTGTTCAATCAGGGCGTGACATTGGGTAACAGCGTGTTTTTGAGCGGCATTGCTACACTCGGTATTTTGATAATCTGCCAAGGCTGTTAATGCCTGTTGTTCGGCTGGATTTAGCTGTTCAATTGCCGGGACGGTAAAGCTGTCACGCAGGTTGGTAAAGTCAAATTCTGCGATTAATTGTTGATGTTCTTCTTGCCAATCTTGTTGTTGCGCCCAGTCATTTAGATTTGCAATGTAGTCGTTCAGGGCTTGGCAAAGTGCTTGATAGTTTTGTTTAATGAGCGGTAAAGTCAGTTGCGTTTGCTGTAGATAGTCATTAATCAATTCCAGATAACGTTCACTTTGGCCTTGCTGTAAACGGCTGATCAGCCCTAAATTTTGGACTTGTTCATCGGTCAGTTCACGATGGGCGCGATCAATCTGCCGAAATACGTTACGCGCATCAACAAATAATACGCGAGTATCTTGTCGGGTAGCTTTGGCCTTGTCGAAAAACCATAACGCCGCCGGTAACGTCACGGTGTAAAACAGGTTGGATGGTAAACTGGTCATCTGGCTGATTAAGCCATTTTCGAGCAGGCGTATCCGAATTTCTTGTTCCGAGTGCCGCGCATCCGATGCCGAATTAGGCATCACCAAGGCGGCGCGGCCAGACTCATTTAATGAAGTGGCGAACAGGTTAATCCATAAATAATTGGCATTAGGAATGGTGTCTTTGTCTTCTTTTTTAGC
>CAIMDR010000731.1 GCA_903839795.1 uncultured Methylococcaceae bacterium
AAAACGTTCGCAAAGGATTTTGGAGAAGCTAGACGAAAACCGGTAAATACCAGTAAAGCTGCTAAAGCTGCAAGCGGAATACTATGAATCAAACGTGGAAACAATACCACAAACAATAGCAAAAACCCACCGTGAAAGAAGTTGGCCCACTGGGTCTTTGCACCATTGTTGACATTAGCTGAACTTCTTACGATCTCGGCTATCATCGGTAAGCCGCCGATTAATCCGGCTAACAGATTGCCCGCACCCACGGCGGTTAAATCACGATCAAGATTGGAATGGCGTTTATACGGATCAAGTTTGTCCACTGCCATGGCGCTAAGCAAACTTTCCAAGCTACCGACCAAACTGATGCTGATAACGGCTTCCCAAAACGCTAGTGTGGCAATTTTTGAAAAGTCAGGAAAATAAAAGCTGGACATAAAGTTATCGGAAATCGCAACCAAAAATTTCGGCCCGACAGTTTCTTCATGATGCGCCAGAAAATGTGCATCCGGCAGAAACAAATACATGTGCTCATGATCCAGATCAAAATATTTCGCCAAACCTATTCCTGCCAACACGACAATTAATGGTGCCGGAATCATTTTTAAAGCAGGATTTTTTATCAGTGCCCAAATAATCAATATGGCCAGTCCGGTAAAACCGATAATGGCGATTTCATGATTAAGGTTCATAATGCTGTGCGGAATTTGAGCGATAGTCGAAAACAGACTACTGCCTTTCTCTGGGGTAGTGCCCAGCATGACATGGATTTGTTTGGCCATAATAATGATGCCAATCGCCGCCAACATGCCATGTATCACCGATGCCGGAAAAAAAGAACTCAGTCGCCCGGCTTTAAACACGCCCATTAAAATTTGTAAGACACTGGCAACCACAATGGCAGCCAAGGCAAAACGATAACCGGCCATTGCATCGCCTTCACCCAGTTCTTGCACTGCACTGAGAACCACTACAATCAAACCGGCGGCGGGGCCATTGATGGTTATAAAGGAACCGCTGATACGAGAAACCAGCATTCCACCGATAATAGCGGTGATAATACCCGCTGATGGGGGAAAGCCCGAGGCCATTGATATACCCAGACACAATGGCAAAGCGATAAGAAAGACCAGAAATCCTGACAGCAAATCGCTACGCCAGTTTTCTTTTAAACCAGCTAGGCCCGTTTTGGGTAATACAGCTAATGAAGCTTTACTCATACAAATCCTCGTTAAAGATAATAGTGTTTATCCTTTGTTATAAGCGATTATTGTGCCAACGGGTTGTTATTTTTTAACCCACTGTTTTTATGATGGTATGAGGCTTTTTTTTCAATAAAATTAGAAGAGATAAACGGTAAGACTGGTGCAAAAAAACCGTCAGCGGTTTATTTGAACCGTGGAAAAAATAGAAACCTGGATGGTTTTAGGTGGCAGTTTTGCACTGCTGACCGAAGATCTTAAGGGTAATAATCACCGGGTTGCAGGCACTTACAAACAGCTTATGCATGACGAATGCACTGATGTGGTAAAATTTTTCAAAATGCCGAGCCGTTAAAGCTAAGGTAATAAAACATAAATCTATTGATTTTGATTGGGGGAGACAGGCTTGGAAGCAGATTGGCCGGAAGGTTATAAAATGGGGCGGCGTAAATTGGTTACCGTTCTGGATAAAATGATTATCCACGATTTACTCAAGACACTGTTGTCAGTGTTGACAGTCATTGTGGTTATTATCGTCAGCCGAAAATTTATCAGGATTCTTGACGAAGCGATTGCAGGGCAAGTATCCAATGAAACGTTACTGAGTATTCTGGGGCTAAAAACGATTTCAGCCACGGTGGAGTTTTTGCCTGTAGCCCTGTTTATGGCGGTATTAATGGTGATGGGCAGGATGTACCGGGATCAGGAAATGTCGGCAGTTGCTTCAGCAGGTGGGGGAGCCGGAACGCTTTATCGAGCGGTATTTATGTTGGTTGTTCCCTTAAGTGTGCTGGCCTTGGGTTTATCGCTGTATGTCTCGCCATGGGCAGAAGCCAACGTCGATCAGATAATGAAACAGGGCGAAGAATCTGCCGACCTGAGAGGCATTGCAGCTGGGAAGTTTAGTGAATATAGTCAGGGCGATCTGGTTTTTTATGTCGAAAAAATCAGTGCTGATAAAAAGATGCACAACGTTTTTGTGCAAAACAGGCAGAACGGAAACATGGATATTATTAATGCTGAAGCGGCCCGGATAGAGGATTTGGCTGACGGACGTTACATCATTTTTGAGAACGGCGAGCAAGTACGAGGACAGCCCGGTACTTTAAATTATGTTATTGAACAGTTCGTCGAATATGCCGTAAGACTGGAAACAAAAGAATCGGTTGTTGACCTTAACCGGCAGGCACTTGGCGTTGATTTATTGTGGGGTTCAAAAGTGAAAGTCTACATTGCTGAATTGCAGCGTCGTTTTTCCATTCCTTTGGGTGCGTTGTTATTAAGTTTTATTGCCGTTCCTTTGGCTCAGATTTCACCTCGCGGCGGGGTTTACGGAAATATGCTGGTGGGCTTTTTAATCTATTTCAGTTATGGAAATCTTATTCGCGTTAGTCAGAGTTGGGTGATGACCGGCGCTATTCCTCCATGGTTGGGTGGCATAAGTGTTAATGTGCTGTTGTTATTGATTGGCAGTTTTTTATTGGCAAGGTTATACGGACGGCAGTGGCTGGTCATGAAAATTAGAGGCAAGGTGTCTTAAGTGAATGTATTAACAGGCTATATCGTCAGGGAAATTCTAAAAGGCTCTTTTATTGCGGTGTTATTATTATTAACTTTGTTTAATTTATTTACCTTTAGTGATGAATTAAATGATGTGGGGGGAGGGTATGACTTAAAACATATTTTCTATTATCTGGCCTTGACGTCTCCCACTGTTTTTTATGAACTGGTTCCTGCTTCGGCCTTATTAGGCAGTTTGTTTATTTTGGGCGCGATGGGTAATAATCGTGAGCTTATTGCCATGCGGGCAGCCGGATTATCTGTTTTTGGCATTATTAAAGCAGTGATGCTGGCAGGTGCTATTTTGGTTTTTATTTCAACGTTGATTGGTGAATTTGTTGCTCCCGTCACCGAGCGCATGGCGAAAATGGTTAGAGTGTCTGCCCGTAATCAACAGGTTCTTATGGACGTTAAATACGGACTCTGGCTGCGTGAAGGCAAGAGATTTGTCAATGTGCGGCAAATAGTGGATGACGATAACTTGGCCGACATCAGTATTTATGAGCTGGATGATCAGCAACATCTACACCAGGCTCTACACGCAGATCAGGCCGTTTTTCTGGGTAACCAACAATGGAATCTCAAAAACATCAAGCAATCAGTTATTTCAACAGAACAGATGCTTGCCAGTACACAAGATAGCCAAATCTTAAAGTCATCCATTGCACCCAACTTACTCAAAATTGTCGTTGTTAATCCCAGTAATCTGTCGCTGCTCGACTTGGGTGATTACATCGATTTTTTAAAGAAAAACCATCAAAAATCCCAAGCATTTCAGCTGGCTTTTTGGGGGCGCATCGTCAATCCTTTGGTCACCTTTATCATGTTGCTGTTATCAGCACCTTTTGTTATCGGCGTTAAACGAGGCGTTAGTGTCGGTGCAAGGATGATGATAGGCGTCGTTATTGGCATGGGCTTTAATATATTCGACAAGATTGTTGGGCATCTCGGTTTAATTTATGACTTAAATCCCCCCTTAACAGCTTTTATTCCCAGCTTGACTGTTTTGGCGCTGGCACTCTTTGCAGTGAGTCGGGTACGCGAATAATGTATATCCCGATTTTGGTAAGGATGTTTGGTAACTTGCAATAAATACCCCAATTGTTGTCTGGCTCTGGACGCTGCGCTCATACACCCTTTGTAGGACTAACGCATAAACCTCATTTAGCCACAGATTTACACAGATAAGCACTGATAATAAAGGAGGTTACGCACGACTGACAATTTACCAAAAAGGTGATCAAAAGAATTGTAACTTCTCATTAGTTACAGGTAAAATCTAAGATTCAGGTTAAAATAGCCGCATGGATTCACTCAAGCCACCATTACCTAAAATCAACGACGAAGACCGCACACCGATTGTCGATGTGCTGTTGGAACTGGTTGCGTGGC
>CAIMDR010000732.1 GCA_903839795.1 uncultured Methylococcaceae bacterium
GGCTTAATATAATTGTGATGGCTAATGCCGTAACGTTCGGCAACCCACTGTAAAAACGCCAGCGAAGTCGTCTGTAATTGTTGGCAATGATCTGAATGATCGGTAAAGCGACCGTCAAAAGTTGGTCTTATAACAGCCACTCGCTCAAGTATTGACTCGATAAAATAAGTCGATAAATCATGTTCGGCAAACTGCCCGTAATAAATACAACCATGAAAATCAGTAGGGCTGGCGGTGTCTGAATCATAAACTGACCGACTCACCAGACCCGATATGGTGGCATTTAAAATACAGGAAGGAATTAAATAATCTTCCGAAGCCGCCGCAACCTTAGCCCATCCTGACAAATCGGTTAACACATATAGCTCAGGCGGAATAGCGATGCCATCACTGACTGCAAAAGCCTGTAAACTGGTCACCAACTGCCGTGCGATAACGCCTTTTCCTGTCCAGCCATCAACAAAAACCAACGACTCCGGCGTGTGATTTTGTAAAATATAACGCAAGGCATTTTGGTCTATGCCGACATCTCTAAGAATGGAAATAGAGAAATGTTCAACGTCAACATTAAAATGACGTTTTAAAACATGCTTGAGCAACACGCCCACCGGCGTTCCTGCGCGAGCCAATGACACCAAGGTAATGCCTTGCGGACGTGTCGCGACAATACCCTCCGCCAACAACAACAAATGCTCAGCCATACGATCCTGATTTAAGGTCATGGCTCGATAAAACAAGGGCAAATAGTCAGGTGGCGGTAAGGATTCGTGGGTCAGCATTTCGGAATAATGTTTTTGACCGGACTGGATCAGCGCTTCTTTAAGGTGTAC
Organism: uncultured Methylococcaceae bacterium; assembly: GCA_903839795.1. GTDB lineage: Bacteria > Pseudomonadota > Gammaproteobacteria > Methylococcales > Methylomonadaceae > Methylobacter_C. The sequence continues at coordinate 831 of CAIMDR010000732.1, forward strand.
CGGCGTATCAACCAGCGTTATCGGTTTTAACAAAAACTGCACATCGTCAGGTGTGTAACTGCCGGTAAAAAGGTGCCTGTTTTTCATTAAGCAAAAGCCAATGATTGATACAACTGCGTATTTTTTGGAATTAACGCGTAATCACACAGCCCCATAAAAGGCGCATCCGTGTTACTGTCGCCCGCCCCAAAGGTCACTAATTCTGGATGTTGCTGTTTGTAACTATTAATTAAATAACGGACAGCACTTTCCTTGTTGATAATCTTGGGCAATACCGCCAGATTATTGCCATTTAAATGCCAATACAAACTGCCGTCCAGAATATGCGGATGGGTTTTAATAATGCTGTCCAGCACTGTTTTTAATATCGTTTCAGTCCCGTCCACATGCTTGATGACACCATACCACGTCACTTCAAAGTCATTAACCAAGTGGGTTTTAAAACCGGTAAAGCGCTGGCAATAGTTCTCAACTTCCGCCCATACGTCCAGCAATTTCTCATGATACGCCGGTAAGGCTTGCATCATGCCGTCCATCCACACCCGATCAATAGCACGGTCTTTATCCAGAATAACGGCACCATGATTCAAGACCACTTCTTCCTGAAAAGGCAACATAACGCGATCAAAAGCATGGCCGTCCCGTCCGGTAACCGGCACAATTTTAAAACCTAAGGTCAGCCAATGCCACAACCATTGCTGTTTGTGGGTGGCGTAAGAATTGGGCGTACCATCAGGCAAACAAGCCCGAACCTGTAACTTGGGATCATCGGCACCCAAGGCACATTTTCTCAAGGTCTGGAACAGCGTGTCATCAAGGTCTAAAAAAATGTAGCTTTGCATGGTTTGAGTGTGGTTGTTTAAGTTCAAATCGTGCACTTATGGCTTGCCATGCGTGCAGTCGGTCAGTTAATGCTTGATTAAGCGGCGTTTCATGACACAAAATAATGTCGCGATAATCATCCGGATTTAAATTGTAAATAAAATTGGGAATGCCGTCTTCATAGTTGTCTTCAAATTGACACACCGACCCAATATCGTTGCCCTGATGAATCGGTGAACGTGTGGTGCTTTGCACCTTTACCATAAAACCGTTAGCTTCCAGCGCCCGTCCCAACAAATAAGCAGGGGCGTTGCATTCGCCGGTGCCTAATACCAAAATGGGCCGACTGTCATTGGACTCGCAGTTAAAACCGCTGTGGACCAATTGCTCAACGACATCAGCATCCAAACTGACCGGTGCCGCCATTCCCAGTCGCCCGGACCAAGCCAATAAATGTTTTTTACACGCCCCGTTACCTGACACATTAACAGTAATACTATCAATGGCTGCATTTTGACTATCCTCAAAACGCAACAAACCCTGCCTGAAACAGATCCATTCCACCGCAACCCCCGCTTGTAATTCCAAAGCGGCACGGTCATCAGGATGCGCGAAATTAACCAGACTGACGATAAACACCTTACGCAAGACTGGATTAACCGCTTGATAGGCTTTAATCAGGCGTAAAAAGGTTTTGCCCGTACTGATTTCATCGTCAATCAATACCAGGGTTTCTGCATTTAAAAATTGTTTTCGGTAATCCGGATGCTCAGGATAATACAGAAAAAAGTCAGTAGCATGACTATGCGCTTCTTTAAACTCAAGCCGGTCTGTTTTATCCAGGTGATAACGGGTTGTTTGCATAAACAAAGCCTGTTGCACGCCCGCATGGCAAGCCGCTTCAAATACCCCATAACCCAAACCGGTGGCAGTTTCTGCCATGCCTATCCACAAGGATGACTCCCCTGCCCCTTTTTTTAATACTGCTCTTGCCAAGGCGCGATAAGACCAGCTCATGAGTTTGGGTGAAACCGGATAATGTTTACCCAAGACTTTGCTGACCAGCAAAAATTTACGTTTACTGCTGACTCGTGCCGCAAACCCCAGCAAGCGTTTCAGTGGAATGTGTCCGGGTTCTACATCGAGCTGAAGTGTACCGGTGTCTAATTTGATAATGACTGTTTTTTGCATAGTGTGTTCTGTGTGGCGCTATTGGGTGGATTATTAATTGAAAAAGGTGGCGAATTGCACCAAGACATGCAGCACGGCAATTTTAAAGTCCATCAATGAAAAAGCACTGGCTCTCAGCATACCCACAATACCCACCAGAATCCAAAAGACATTCAGCAAGGTATAGGCATTATCTTTTTTAAGAATGGAACACCAGGAAAGGATTACGGCATCGGTGGTATTAAAAGCCCAGACAAAAAAGAACGGAC
>CAIMDR010000733.1 GCA_903839795.1 uncultured Methylococcaceae bacterium
CAACTTAAGACGGGACACAGACGCAAGGCTTAACCGTTCGCCCTGAGCCTGTCGAAGGGGGTGGTTAAGCCGAACATGGTTCGACAGGCTCACCACGAACGGCTTAACCTCAAACTGTACCGTCTTAAGTGGGTAGCCGAGTTTGGGAACCAGAAATCAGAAGAAGAAAATTGGAAATTGAAGCGTGACGGGGTTTGCAACCCCGTTACTCACGTTTCGAAAGCTATTAAAGCATACAAACGTTTCGGTCGGGGTTGCAAACCCCGACCGGCACCGGAGCCTATTTTAATCAATAAGTCAGAAGCCTTCTCACTTATTGATCAGGTTGCACAACATCGAACATTTTACGAACTTTTAAGGTATGGGTTTGACCTAACACCTTCAACAAATTGAGCTACTAAATCATGGCAAAAGATAAAAAATCCGGCATTAATGTGCAAGGCACAGCCATCACTATTTTGTCGCAGCGGGAAGAGGACTATATCTCCTTAACCGATATGGTGAAGCATTTTGAAGGTCGAAGCGCCTTGATTGAGCAATGGTTAAAAAACAAAGACACCGTTTTGTTTTTAGGCGTCTGGGAACAAATCAACAATCCGGATTTTAATTCCCTCGAATTCGAGGGAATTAAAAATGAAGCGGGTCGTAACAGTTTCTTTCTCTCCGCGAAAAAATGGATAGAACTAACCGGCGCACGCGGCTTGATCGCAAGTGCCGGACGATACGGCGGCACTTACGCCCACAAAGATATTGCTTTTGAATTTGGTTCCTGGCGGTTTGTATGGAACTGAGACCGGGTTATAAGCAGACTGAGGTGGGAGTGATTCCGGAGGATTGGAATATGTCACTGCTAGATTCACTTGCTAAGCGTGGAAGTGGTCATACACCGGATAAGAAACATCCTGAATATTGGAACGGTTCGATAAAATGGATATCGTTAAAAGATTCTGATGTTCTTGATAATCTCTATATTGAAAATACAGACTCTACAATAACACCTATTGGAATCGCAAATTCGTCAGCAGTTGTTCATCCAGCTGGAACCGTTGTTCTCTCGCGGGATGCTGGAGTCGGAAAAAGCGCGATCACTAAGTGTGATATGGCAGTTAGCCAGCATTTCATGGCTTGGCAATGTGGTAGCCAATTGGATAATCATTTTCTTTACCATTGGCTTCAATCGATGAAGTCAGAATTTGAAAGAATTGCTATGGGGAGTGCGATTAAGACTATAGGTCTATCTTATTTCCGAGGACTGAAAATACCTTGTCCACCGATCACAGAACAACGCGCCATCGCCACTGCGCTATCCGATGTCGATGCCCTGCTCGCCAAACTCGACCAACTCATCACCAAGAAGGGTGACCTCAAACAGGCCACCATGCAACAACTCCTAATAGGACAGACTCGTTTACCGGGGTTTAGTGGCGTATGGGAAGTTAAGCGATTGGGAGATCTTACTCACATCAAGACTGGGAGTCGTAACAATCAGGACAAGATTGAGGACGGTGAGTACCCATTTTTCGTTCGTTCAGCCAACGTTGAGAGAATCAATAGCTATTCATACGATTGTGAAGCGATACTCGTTCCCGGTGAAGGTGGCATTGGAAGCATTTTTCACTATATCAATGGACGATTTGATGCTCACCAAAGGGTTTATGTGATAACTCAGTTTTTGACAGATGTTTCAGGTAAGTTTGTCCATCTCTACATGCTTATGAATTTTGGCGCTTACGCAATGCGGAATTCTGTGAAAGCAACGGTAGACTCTCTGCGTCTCCCAACCTTTCAAGATTTTGAAGTTGTCTTGCCACCAACTATCGGAGAACAAGCAGCCATCGCCACCATCCTTTCCGACATGGATACCGAAATCACTGCCCTTGAAGTCCGTCGTGATAAAACCCGCGACCTTAAGCAAGGCATGATGCAAGAATTACTGACTGGCAGGATACGCTTGGTATGAAGCAACTAAAACCGTAAGCCCCGCTCAAAGCGTGTTGTTTTTTAGCTCAGATTTAGTGCACTAGACCCTACTGTTTGCGTGGCCTGGATAATTCTACGGAAGAAACTAATTTGTTTGCGGATGACGCCATGACTGCGCAGTCGGGAGCAGATATCAAGACTTGATTTTCGATACGGATTCGCGTGTAATACGTATTTTCGTATAGCCTGGAGTAAGAAATGTCAAATTTTACAGTCGCAATACCTGATGATCTTCTGACTAACGCCAAGGTAATGGCAGCTAAAGCAGGTACCTCAGTTAATGCTTTAATTCGCACGCTGCTTGATGGTTTCGTTCAAAATGAAAGCTCTCCAATGTCCGGTAACTTCGAGATACTTCTTCAGTATTCGCTAGGTCAGATCGCTCCAAAGAAAGCCGTAAAACTTCTACACCTTGAAGATGAAGCCGCTTTGGAGAAAGTAACTCTCCAAGCAGGTTTCCCTATTCCGAGGCTTTCTCTCCAGGAAACAGACAATATGCAGAAGCGCTTTGCTGAAATGCTGGATAAGACATCTGCATGAAGTGCGGTATTGTTATAGTGGATACTGGTCCGCTCAAGACACTTGCCTATGCTGATAGCTTGACGTTGCTGCTTGCGCCTGGCATTCCGGTACATATCTCGGATATGGTGATATGCGAGTTGCGTAACGGTCAGCAATTTCCTGGCAACATCAAGGCGCTTGAATTCATCGAGTCCAACATGAACAATGGTTTGGATGAAATCGAGACTGGTGTGCCAGAAATTGCTGAAAAACTAAAAGCGCTTCGTGTTGATCCTGGTGATGAGTCTATTCGCAGAATTATCGACAAGTATGAAGAGGATTCAGATGGGGAATACGCGCTGCTTGTATCAGAAGATGAAAAATTCATGCGAACGGCTGACCCTAAAGGCCACACATACATAATGACAACCAGGCCATTCCTGCAAGAGCTGGAAAAACGTGGCATGGTAGCCGATGCAGAGGCATTAATGCAAAAGGCAGAAGAAGCTGCAATTCATGCAGGAGAAACTCCTGGGCGGGGCCAACTAAACAGAGGCCGTGAATGGAACACTCCACCCATTAGGAATGTGCTGATAAAGCCATTCTAAAAACCAACACACTTTGAGAGGGGCTTGCTAATACCGCCATTTGTTATTTAAGAAATTATTGAACAAGGCACAAAAATGACGGAGCTATCACCATAAATAAAAGTTATGTGGGCAACACTAAAAAAAGTCGCGGAAGATACCTTGGAACGTAAACGACGTTTGGGAATATGCCGTCATTTGGCAAGATGGCAAACCGGTTGCCATTGGTGAGGATGCGCCTACTTATCCCGAAAAGATAGAAGCCAAGCCAGATTAACTTAGGAAGTCCGCAATAAATACCCCAATTTATAGTTTCCCTACGGATAACTTAACGGCAATGACGTACCCGACATCTTGCCAATTTGAAATACAAACCCAGGTTTGTACTCCGGCTTATAGGCAACCTACAATAAATAATCCTCCATTTTATAGTCTCAAAATACTTAATTTCATAGCAGTGACGTACCCGACACCTTGTCAATTTGGAGTGCAAACCTTGGTTTGTACGCTGTCCCTTAGGCGGCTCACAATAAATAAACCCTCACTTTATAGTCTCCACACACTTCTACACAGCATTGTAGAGATTATTAAGTCGGTGAACTCCCAGAATCGGGTAATGATTGGGGGTATTTATTGCGAGTTACCTTAAAAGCTGGCAGAAAACTAAAATAGCAGTTTGAGTTATTTTAGTTTTCTCGTAATATCTAAAATAAGGCAGGATATGACTGCTAACAATTTAATATGGTTATAACCCGAACCGAGGTACTCCATGAGCATGACTGAAGAAAGAATGCAGTTTTTGGAAGAACAGATTCCCTATTTGGCCGAAGCCGCTTTCAAACAAGCTCATTTACAGGCTTTGGCTTCTGGCAGTAGTGTATTAATTTCTGAAGAGGCGGCCTTGGTCGAAGTATTTCCCGATGGGTCACGGAAAGTGCTTAAGCAAATTAAACCACAAACACCTTGTAATTTAGGCCAACGCTTGGTATTGAAATGAGCAATGTCGGCCAAATAGAAAAACTAACCCAAGCCCGTGTGCTTAAGTTGTTTTGCGAGTCCTTGGGTTACGAGTATTTGGGTAACTGGATAGACCGGACGAATAATCGCAATATTGAATCGGACTTGTTGCGCGGCTTTTTGCGTAAGCAGGATTATGAAGAAAACCTGATTAACCGTGCCTTGCATCTGTTTGATAAAGCCGCCGGTGACACCAGTAAAAGTCTGTTTGATCGTAATAAAGCGGTTTATGAATTGCTGCGTTATGGCGTCAAAGTAAAGCCGGAGGTGGGCGAAAATACCGAAACCGTCTGGCTGGTTGACTGGAAGCAACCGTTGAATAATCATTTTGGCATTGCCGAAGAAGTAACGGTCAAAGCCGCCGATGCTAAAGCCTTTGATAAGCGCCCCGATGTGGTGTTGTATGTGAACGGGATTGCGCTGGGCGTGTTGGAATTGAAACGTTCCACGGTATCGGTGACCGAAGGCATCCGTCAGAATCTGGATAATCAAAAACCGGTTTTTATTGAGCCGTTTTTTTCGACGTTACAGTTATTGATGGCGGGTAACGATACCGAAGGGTTGCGTTATGGGAGTATTGAAACCAAAGAAAAGTATTATCTGGCCTGGAAGGAAGACAGTCCGATAGCTAATGTGCTGGACAGGCAGTTGAGCCAGCTGTGCAATAAAGCACGTTTTTTGGAATTGATCCACGATTTTATCGTTTACGATTCCGGTATTAAAAAGCTGTGTCGGCATAACCAGTATTTTGGTGTGCGTGCGGCCCAGGCTTTTATCAAACGCCGTGAAGGCGGCATCATCTGGCACACACAGGGCAGCGGCAAGTCGCTGACGATGGTTTGGCTGGCTAAATGGATACGTGAGAACCGGCCCGATGCGCGGGTGTTGATTATCACTGACCGTACCGAGCTGGATGAACAAATTGAAAAAGTATTTGGGGGCGTTAATGAACAGATTTACCGCACCACCAGCGGCGCTGATTTAATTGCCAAACTTAATGCGCCGTCGCCGTGGTTGTTGTGTTCTTTGATTCATAAATTTAGTGGCAAAGAAGATGATAAGGACGTGGGCAACATAACGGCTTATCTGGATGAGGTTAAGAAATCCTTACCACCTGACTTTAGCGCCAAAGGCGATTTGACGGTTTTTGTTGACGAGTGCCATCGTACTCAATCCGGTGAATTACATAAAGCCATGAAGGCTATTTTACCGAATGCGGTGTTTATCGGTTTTACCGGCACACCCTTGTTAAAAGCTGACAAACAGCGCAGTTTTGAGGTGTTTGGTCAGTACATCCATACCTACAAATTTAATGAAGCGGTTAAAGATGGCGTGGTGCTGGATTTACGCTATGAAGCCCGCGACATTGATCAAAATATTACCTCCCAAGCCAAGATTGACCAATGGTTTGAAGCAAAAACCCAAGGACTGAATGATCTGGCCAAGGCACAACTCAAACAAAAATGGGGGACGATGCAGCGGGTATTGTCCAGTCAATCCCGCTTGGAAAAGATTGTTGCCGATATTTTACTGGATATGGAAATTCGTGATCGTCTAAAAAGTGGCCGAGGCAATGCCATGCTGGTCACCAGTAGTATTTTGGATGCCTGCAAGTATTACGAGTTATTTTCCAAAACCGATTTGGCGGATAAATGCGCCATTGTCACGTCTTACCGGCCTTCACCTGCGGATATTAAAGGCGAAGCATCAGGTGAAGGCTTGACCGAGAAGCTGCGAAAATACGAGATTTACAACAAGATGCTGAACGGTCAAGAACCGGAAGCGTTTGAAAAAGCCGTCAAGAAAAAATTTATCAATGAACCGGGGCAGATGAAGCTGTTGATTGTGGTCGATAAACTGCTCACCGGCTTTGATGCGCCACCGGCGACGTATTTATACCTCGATAAAAAGATGCGTGACCACGGTTTGTTTCAGGCGATTTGCCGGATGAATCGCCTGGACGGTGACGACAAGGAATACGGTTATATTATCGATTATCAAGACCTGTTTGAGAGCCTGCATAAGTCTATCAATGACTACACCCAAGGTGCGCTGGACGGTTACGACAAAGCCGATATTGCCGGTTTGCTGGAAGATCGTTTAGGTAAAGCCAGGGAACATCTGGAGGAGGCGTGGGAAACCATCAAGTCGTTATGTGAACTGGTTGAAGCGCCTAAAGATACGTTGGCCTATTTGCGTTATTTTTGCGGGCCTGATACCAGCGATAAAGACGGCTTGAAAGAACGCGAAGCCAAGCGTTTGGCGTTGTATAAACATACGGCAGCGTTTGTTCGCGCTTATGCCGGTATCGCCAATGAACTGGAGCAAGCGGGTTTTAAAGCGGCGACTATTGCCACGCTTAAAGCCGATGTGGATCATTATGAAAAAGTGCGTACCGAAGTAAAATTGGCGAGTGGCGATTACATTGATCTAAAAATGTATGAGCCGGCCATGCGCCATTTGATTGATACTTATATCCGTGCCGAGGAAAGCGAAAAAATATCCGCTTTTGATGACCTGACGCTGATTGAAATGATTGTTGAGCGTGGTATTGGCGCGGTCGATGCCTTGCCTAAAGCTATCCGCACCAACCCGGAAGCGGTTGCTGAAACCATTGAAAACAATGTCCGCAAGTTGATTATCGATGAAACACCGATTAATCCCAAGTATTACGAGAAGATGTCTGAACTACTGGATGCCTTGATTGAACAGCGCAAACAAGGCGCGTTGGAGTATCAGGCTTATTTGGCAAAAATTGTTGAGCTGGCAAAACAAGCGCAGCAACCACCGACTGACAGTTATCCAACCAGTGTTGATACGACAGCCAAACGCGCTTTGTATGATAATTTGAACAAGGATGAAGTGTTGGCGAATGCCGTTGATGTGACGGTGCGGGCAAAATGCAAAGACGGCTGGCG
>CAIMDR010000734.1 GCA_903839795.1 uncultured Methylococcaceae bacterium
CAAAATGTTCCTTTACACGATTATAATCATCAGTTGTTATATAGGCTATCTTCTGACCTCTGGCATCGTTACACTTCTCTTTGATTGTTTCGATACTTAGCCGTCTCAGAATTCTGAAAACATGCGCCTTGTGTTGACCAAGGTTCTTAGCAACGTCAATTACTGAAATTATTTCATTATTCATATTCTGGACTAAACACCTAACATCTGTTGAATTACCGCCTGAGTGGGTTAGCGATAGCGTAACCCAACATTTACTGCTTCAATGTGTTGGGTTACGGCTATCGCCTAACCCAACCTACGGATTTATAAATCCAATGCCGCCATAACGTCTTCCCTTTCCAAGTCTTCATAATCCGTAAGTATCTCTTCGACACTCATGCCAGCGCTTAACCATTCCAGGATATTTTCAACCGGATAACGTAAACCTCGAATACAGGGCTTACCATGACAAATACTTGGGTCTATAGTAATCCGTTCGAATAGCAATGCAGTCATAGTCGCATCGTTAAGACCTTGTTGTATCAACTCAGTCGTTCCAGATTGTTTCCACTGTTTGCGACAGCCTCAATGTGCAGCTTAAGACCTAGCGCGTTAATGACTTTCAGGATGGTGGAAAAACTGGGATTACCCTCACCTGATAGCGCCTTATAGAGACTTTCACGACCCAGTCCGGTATCTTTGGCCAGTTGCGTCATGCTTCGTGCTCTGGCTATTGTACCCAATGCCTTGGCTATAAAAGCCGCATCGTCCCCCGCCTCTTCAAAACAGGCTTGCAAATACAGCGCAATATCTTCTTCTGTTTTTAAGTGTTCGGCGGAATCCCACCTTTTTAATGTCAAAGCCATTTAACCCCCCTTCAGTTCGTATGCCAGTTGCAATGCGATTTTAATATCCTGCGCTTGGGTCGATTTATCACCACCGGCCAGCAAAATGAGCAGCTCCAGACCATCCCCACGCTGCACAAAATATACGCGATAACCTGGCCCCACATCGATCCGCATTTCTGATACGCCATCACCTACCGGCTTGCAATCGCCAAAATGGCCATCTTCGGCTCGGTCAATACGCATTTGAATACGACGTTTGGCAACATTATCCCGCAGTCTGGCGTACCAACGATCAAATGTGTCTGTGGTTAAAATAGTTTTCAATAACGTATCCTATTTTATACTAAATGACAATAAAAACTCCGTCATCCGATAAACCACTTATAAATCCAACCCCGCCATAATCTCGTCACTGATATCCGCATTGGAATAAACGTCCTGTACATCATCCAGATCTTCCAGTCGGTCGATCAAACGCAGCATTTTTTCTGCGTCATCGGCATCCAGTTCAGCCTGGATGGTTGCCTGCATAGTGACTTCGGCACTGTCAGGCTCAAAGCCTGCGGCAATCAGCGCTTCTTTTACGGCCAAATAGGTTTCGGGAGTCGTCATCACGTCAACGGCACCGTCATCATAGCCGGTCACGTCGTCTGCACCGACTTCCAAAGCGGCGTCCATCAGCGCATCTTCGTCAACTGAAGGGGCGTAACTTAAAATACCCACTTTGTTAAACAGATAAGCGACCGAACCATCGGTGCCTAAATTGCCGCCCGCCTTGGCAAAGGCATGGCGGACTTCAGCAACGGTGCGGTTACGGTTATCGGTTAAACAATCAACGATGACCGCTGTACCGCCGGGGCCATAGCCTTCGTAACGAATATTTTCGTAATTAACACCTTCCAACGCACCGGCCGCTTTTTTAATGGCGGTATCAATGGTGTCCCGGCGCATATTTGCACCCAAAGCTTTATCAACTGCGGAGCGTAAACTTGGGTTACTGGCGGCATCCGGGCCACTGGTTTTTACTGCGACGGTAATTTCACGCATGACTTTGGTAAAAATTTTACCGCGCTTGGCATCCTGCCCTGCTTTACGATGCTTGATATTAGCCCATTTACTATGTCCAGCCATGGTTTCTCTCTTTGAAAATTAGTGTGTGTGGGAATAAAGGCTACCAACTAAGGAGCGTGCATGAAATAACTTGACCATTTATATTCCCTCACCCCACCCCTCTCCCAGAGGGAGAGGGAGCAAGATACCTAAGTTATTTCATGCGCATTACTAAGCCGGAACAGATAACATCCCTTGAAGGGAGGGTATCTGCAAGAACACAAGGCTTTTACCTTAGCTTTTCTTCGTGTACTTCGTGTCTTCGTGGTGCGCTCTTTCAACAGCCTCGGTAACGCTTACAAAATATGTTCTAAAACTGAAAGCAAGCTAGGCTCGGTGGTATAAAAATCAGCCAACTCACGAACAATCGCTCTATCGACCACACCGCCAAAACCCAACACATAAGCACCGGCGTCCTTGGCTTCCATGTCCGTCTTGCCATCGCCGATCATCACCAAGGAATCTTGCGCGTTAAGCAACTGCCGGCAAATCTCGGCTTTGCCGCCTGTTCTGGCCAACGGTGAATTTAGATCGTAAGTGTCATAGCTGCCATTGTCGTTGAAATAAATATCAACTGCGTGTACCTGGTTTTCAGGCAAGCCCAGATATTTTGCCAGCGGCAAGATAGCTTGACGCAAGCCGCCACTGATAATGTGCACGGTTTTATCTTGAGCCAATAACGCCGCAAACACCTCTTTAACGCCCTCGACTATTTCGGCAATATATAAATCAGCCAACCAGTCAATGCTATTTTGATCGGGTTGGATAAGCGACAGACGCCGCTCATAAACGGCCTCCAATGGCACAATACCGTTCATTGCCAAATCGGTCAGTTTGGACATTTCCTCACCCAGACCAACACGCCGGGC
>CAIMDR010000735.1 GCA_903839795.1 uncultured Methylococcaceae bacterium
GAAGAAAAGATTGAAAATGCGGCGTGATGAATAAAAAAAGGTAAGTATTCAGTCCCCCTCTTTGAAAAAGAGGGGTTAGGGGAGATTTTATTAGATAAATCACCCTCGATCACCCTTTTTCAAAGGGGGAGGTGTAGACTTTTTCTTTACGAGTTACGAGTTACGAGTTAAGAGTTAGGGTTACGGTATTTTCCTTGTCCGTGTCTATCAGTCAAATCCGTGTTATCCGTGTTCTATTTTTTTAAGGACTGAAAAAAATTACATTAATCCAGACTGGTTAATTCTGAAATTCAAAGTCACTCATCCATTCAGTAAAATCGCTAACAGATAAGGGCTTGTTCAGAAAATAACCTTGTGCCATATCACAACCATAACCCTTAAGCTTAGCCATTATCTCTGCGTTTTCGACACCTTCTGCAGTAGCTTGGAATCCCAGGTTATGAGCCAGATTAATGGTTGCTTTAACAATAGTTGCATTACTTTCGTTGCTCATGATATCCATCACAAACGATTTATCTATTTTAAGCTCTGTTAGTGGCATTTTGCTGAGATAACCTAATGATGAATAACCCGTCCCAAAATCATCGATTAAAAAATGATAGCCCATACCACGCAGGCGATTTATTATTTCCAACGCACTTTCAGGGTCTTTCATAATCGATCCTTCAGTAATTTCCAGCATGATCCATTCGGGTTTAATGAGTGCGGAGGCCGCCACGCCTGCTATAAGATCGGGCAATTCAGGGTCATGTAAATCTTTGGATGATAAGTTAACCGATACTTTTATATCAAGCCCTTGTTTATGCCAGTCTGCACAATTGCGAAAAGCCCGTTGCAATACCCAGAGGGTAACCTGTTTAATGGTTCTGGTATGTTCCGCCATTGGGATGAATTCATTCGGTGAAATAGTTCCCTGAGTGAGGTTATTCCAGCGAACCAAGGCTTCAGCGCCCAACAACTTGCCGGTCTGGATTGATACCTTCGCCTGATAAAATAGCTCAAGTTGATCCCGGTTTATGGCATTACGAAGCTCGGATATTAGGGTCAATCGTTTTGGGCTGTACTTATCAAATGCAGGTTCGTAGATGCAATAACCTTTACTTGATTTTTGAGCCATGTGCAGTGCTACTCCGGCTCTTTGAACCAAGGTATCAACGTCATCACCGTGATCCGGAAAATGAACAATGCCAATGTTGGGATGCACAGAGACTTTAAGGTGACTAATAAGGAAAGGCGGCTCCATGACCTGCCCAATAGCCTGAGCGAGCCGCTCGGCAATCGCTATATTGACAATGTTGGTTAAAATAAAACCGAAAATATTGCTGTCAATTTTCGCAATGGCATCCCGTTCTTGACTGACTCCCTTTAACCGGGATGATATTTGCTTGAGAACTATATCGCCGCTACTACGACCCAAGGTATCGTAGACATCTTTGAAATTTTCAATTTCTATCAGTAAAATGGATATTAATTGGTTTTGGGCATCTGCCAAAAAAATAGCTTGTTCTACCCGGTCATAAAACAGCGCTCTATTAGGCAGGTCGGTCAGAGAATCATGGGTGCTGTCATAATCGAACTTTTTTTCCAGGCTATCCGCTTTGCTGCGTAATTCCTGAGTCTGATCAAAAATCATGGCCCCGGCTTGATAGGCAATCATGGTGCTGGAGTACTGTCCCCAGAAACCAAACACAAAAGGAATACAATCTAAAACCCAAAGTGCCACATTGTTTTTTTGCGCGGCCAGAATACCCGACAAAGACAGGGCGCCGGTGCTAAAATAGCTAACCATAAAGGTGGCAATAATAATAGCGACAACTGCTATTAAAACGCCCTGATAGGCTGTTTTTGAAGCCTCGCTCTTAAGAATTTTGACGTTATCGCCGAGTAAACTTTTTGCAATCGTTAAAATCATGACGCTCTCCAATACCATAGATGGCTACACAAATAGAAGCTTCTTCTCCCTTGAGGGAGAATGAAGCGAGGGTGCCATATTGGGAGGTGAGGATATAACCCGTTGATATTTTAATTGTACCTCAACCCTCTTCAACAGAAGAGGGTGCTTGTTCCCGATGTAACCCGTTTTTTATTAAGCATGCAGGCAGTGTAGATACCCATGCTCCTCTATCAAAGGATTATAACCCCTTTAAAAGATCATTTTTAATATCATTAATGTGTTCCAGTCCAACAGAAACTCTAACCAAGCCGTCTTTAATACCTGCTGCCGCCCTGGCTTCTGGTGTTAAACGGCCATGTGTTGTGGTCGCTGGATGGGTTATAGTAGATTTAACATCACCCAAGTTGGCGGTAATTGATATCATTTCTGTTGCATCAATTAATTTCCAGGCTTGTTCTTTGCCACCGCTTAATTCAAAACTAACAATTCCGCCAAATTGGCTTTGTTGGCGTTTTGCCAATTCGTGTTGTGCGTGCGATTGCAAGCCGGGATAGTGTACTTTAGCGATGCCGGGCTGTTGTTCCAGCCACTTGGCCAACTCAAAGGCATTGTCGCAATGTGCTTTCATGCGGATGGCTAAGGTTTCCAATCCGGACAAAAACACCCAAGCATTAAACGGGCTCATGGTGGCACCGCCGGTACGCAGGTAAGGATAAATCGCTGTTTCAATGATTTCATCACTGGCGATAACCGCACCGCCTACGCAACGCCCCTGTCCGTCTAAATACTTGGTTGCGGAATGGATAACAATATCCGCACCTAACTCAAAAGGTTTTTGCAGAATGGGGGTGCAAAAGCAATTATCAACAATCAGTAAGCAATTATGCGCATGGGCAATATCGGCGAGAGCAGAAATATCAGCAATTTCTATCAAGGGATTGGAGGGGGTCTCCAGAAATAAAAATCGGGTGTTGGGCTTGATAGCCGATTCCCATGCAGCGGTATCGATTAAATCAACAAAATCAGTTTCAACACCAAATTTTGCAAAATAATTTTGAAATACCAATACCGTATTACCAAATACACCACGAGAACATACCA
>CAIMDR010000736.1 GCA_903839795.1 uncultured Methylococcaceae bacterium
TCAGAGTGCGGCGGCGCAAATTTATAGTAACGATTCAGCGTTTGCCTTGCAAGGTTGGGCACCTGCCGAGAGTCTGCCGGTTCTTGACAATTATTCAAAAAAACAGGCGTTTTACTTTGCATCGGAAACTTCCACACCCGAAGATAACCCGCCTACGTTCATGCGCAATCTTTCCTGGTTCGGTGCCGGTGAGGATTTGGTTACCTTTTACATGACGCCCGGCTATCGAACTTGGGATCCTTCAGCAATCGTTTTTGTTTCTTTTGTAATCTTTTTTGCCATGATTCTGGCCGATGCCGGCTATGCCGCACTCATGGGACTGGCTTTACTGTTCCGCTGGAAAAAGATGGGACACTCGTCCTCCGGTCGCCGTTTTCGTCCCTTGCTTTTGTCGGTGGTAGGCGCGTCCCTGATTTTTGGAGCGCTGGTCGGCAGTTATTTTGGGGTAACTCCCCCCGCTGAGTCTTTGCTTGGAAAATTCCAACTGCTTAATATGGACGACACCGACCGAATGATGATGATTTCCGTAGTTATCGGTGTTTTCCATGTCGTGCTTGCCAATATCATGAATGCCTGCCGTTATGAACATTGGCAGGATCGGTTATCTTCAATCGGATGGATTGGCATTGTTGGCGGCGGTTCTGCACTGGCATTAGGCAATTCATTAGGCATAGCCACTTTGCAAGCACCAGGCAGCACTTTAATGGTCGTCGGCGCGTTGTTGATTGTAGGGTTTACCGCACCCGAAGCCAAGCCCCTCGCCCGTTTTCTTGGCGGCCTGGAGGGACTAACCAAGCTGTCCGGTGCCTTGGGCGATATCTTGAGTTATCTGCGTTTGTTCGCGCTGGGTCTGGGATCGGCTTCGCTGGCTATTGAATTTAACAGTATGGCAACCGGTGTTTATGAAGGCTATCCCGGAATCGGTGTGGTTTTCGCTTTGTTAATATTGGTGCTGGGGCATGGCGTTAATTTAATTCTGGGCATTGCCAGCGGCGTCATTCACGGACTGCGTCTAAACGTGATCGAGTTTTTTAACTGGGGTCTCAAAGAAGAAGGAACCCTGTACCAACCTTTTAAACAATCGGAGGATAATTCATGGAACCGTTAATTTTGGCACTGGGCTGGCTGGGGCTTTACGCGCCGTTGGCACTCGGTGCGGTAGGAAGTATGATTGGCTGTGCCCGTGCCGGAAGTGCGGCTTGTGGCGCTTTATTGGAAGTCGAAGGCGGCTATGGGCGTTATATTGGCGTGGCCGCGATGCCGTCCTCGCAGACCATTTACGGTATCGTTGTTACGATGGCCTTGCGCCGTGAATTGACACTTGAAAATTCCCCCGGAATTTTTGGTTTGGGCATTCTGGTCGGAGTGGCCATGTTGTATGGCGCAATCGCTCTGGGTGATGCCTGCGCATCGTCCATCAACGTATCCAAAAGCAAGCTGGAAGTTTTCGGCATATCTCTGGCACCGGCGGCGCTGGTTGAAGGTTTCTCGGTATTTGCTTTCGTCTTTGCACTCGTGTTGGCTGCGGCAATTCCAAAATAATCCGGACGAGACTACTCACATGACAGAACAAGCACTCAATAAAACTGATTCCGGCGTTCAGAACCTGGTTGACCGTATTCGCGACCAAGGCATATTAGCCGCCAACGAAAAAGCGAACAAAATTTTACGCGATGCGGAAGCAAAGTCGGCAAAAATGCTGGCAGATGCCAAGCTGGAAGTCGAAAAATTGCGAGAAACTGCCCGACTTGAGATTGAAGCCAATCATGCAGCGGCTTTGGAAGCGCTCAAGCTTTCGGCTCGCGATGCGATGCTGCAACTCAAAGCCAAGGTTTCGTCGGAGTTTGAAGTCTTTGTACAGCGACTGGTAACATCAGCCACGCGCGACGAGGAATTTATTAAAACCATTGTGTTGGTATTGGCTGGTCATGTTAAGGAAGAGCTGATTGGCGACAAGGAAATTCAAATTCTCATCTCCGAGTTGATACTCACAGGCAAGCCTAATGAGAAACTGGGCGAACGTGGCAAGCAGACCATTCTTTCGTTATCCAGCGAAATGCTGCGCGAGGGGGTTGAATTGATTCCGTCCAGTGATATCCAAGGCGGCGCCAACGTGCGCCTGGTTAAGGATAAACTGGAAATTGATCTCTCCGACAAAGCCATAGCCAGTCTGCTTTATCAACGCATAATGCCCCGTTTTCAGGCAATACTTGAAGGCTACGAATAAGTATTATGGCTGAACCCTACATTACCCTGGTCTCCAGTCTTCCCTATCTGCCGCCGTTCGAACGGGCAGAGCGGTCGCCTATCACACGGCTACGACTGGAGCAGCGTCTGCATAATCTGGAGCCCGATGATGCCAAGCAACTGGCCATTGCTGAAGCACTGGTCAGTTGGAGAATGTCCTTGGCAAAACCAAAAACCGACAAAGATATGGTGTTGCGTTACCGTGCTGCGGTGCAAGAAATCAGTCAGCCCGCTTTACGTGAATTTATCGAATTCAGAATCGATCAACAGACCATAATGGCGGGTTTACGACAAAGCAAAACCGTATTTGAGTCGGCATTTTTAGAGCAGGTTTCCGGTGCAAGTCGCTGGGCGGGTTTTATCGCGTCTCATTGGGATATTCCGGATTTTAAACTCGCCGCCGTGTATCCCTGGATTCCGGAAGCCCGAAACTATCTTGAAAACAACGATGCCTGCGGCTTGGATAGGCTAATGATGAATATAATCTGGCGACGACTCGGCAAGATTGCCGAAAGCAACCGGTTCGGCTTCGAGGCGGTATTTGCTTTTGTTTTTAAATGGGACCTTCTTCAAGCCTGGCTGGCACGCGATGCCGTACAAGCAAAGAGCCGATTTCAAGAATTGATTAACGAGGTAAAAAATGACCACTGAACAACCGTTATCAAGAACCGCCAGGATAATTGGGGTCAAAGAAAGTCTGGTATTGATTGAGGTCGACGATAATACGTCGCTCATGAAAAACGAACTGGGCTATATCTGCGTCGGTGATGAACGCCTTAAAGCAGAAGTTCTTCGCGTACGCAGGCGAACTGCCGACATGCAGGTTTTTGAGGACACGCGCGGTGTTCGTGTTGGCGATACCGTCGAATTAACGGGAGAAATGCTGTCGGCTGATTTGGGGCCGGGGTTGCTGGGACAAGTTTTCGATGGCTTGCTTAATCCGCTGCATGCACTGGCCGACAAATACGGTTTTTTTCTGCCCCGAGGCGTTACCCTGCCGCCTCTTGATCTGAACAAGAAATGGCTTTTCGAACCTGGCGTTGCCGTGGGTGCCAAGGTATCTCCCGGCGGCATCATCGGAACTGTTCCCGAAGGTCAATTCAAGCACAAAATCATGGTGCCTTTTAATGAACCGGAACCCGTCGAGATTACCTGGATCAGAGGCGGTAATCTGGGAATTGAGGAGGTCGTCGCCCGTTATAAGACCAGCAAAGGAACTGAGCTGGAAGTGACGCTATCCCAACGCTGGCCGGTGCGTAAACCCATGCCGGAAGCCCTGATTCGCAGGCGCTATGCGGAACGTCTTTATCCCTCGGAACCCATTACCACAGCAACCCGCGTTATTGACACTTTTTTTCCCATTGCCCAAGGCGGCACGGGCTGTATTCCCGGCCCTTTTGGGGCTGGAAAAACCGTTTTGCAAAGCTGTATTGCCCGTTATTCGACGGTTGACATCGTAGTCATCGTTGCTTGTGGAGAACGGGCCGGCGAAGTGGTCGAAACCCTGACCGAATATCCGGAAACGACAGACCCTCGTACCGGCGGCACCTTGATGGATAGAACCATTATTATTTGTAACACCTCATCAATGCCGGTTGCAGCTCGCGAAGCCTCCATTTATACCGGTATCACGCTGGGTGAGTATTTTCGGCAAATGGGTTATCACGTTCTGCTGATTGCTGACTCCACCTCTCGTTGGGCACAAGCCATGCGCGAAACCTCGGGACGCATGGAAGAAATTCCCGGCGAAGAAGCGTTTCCGGCGTATCTTGATTCATCGGTTAAAAATGTCTACGAACGTGCCGGTGTTCTCAAATGCCCTGACGGGTCAACGGGCAGTTTAACCATGATCGGCACCGTCTCGCCTGCCGGTGGCAACTTTGAGGAACCGGTCACCCAAGCCACGTTGGGCACGGTGAAAACTTTTCTTGGACTTTCATCTGACCGCGCTTACCGGCGCTTTTACCCCGCCATCGATCCGCTTATTTCCTGGTCGCGCTATCTCGATCAGCTGGCGGCTTGGTTTACCGGAAATATTGATGTAAATTGGGTACACGATGTCAAGGGCATGCAGGATTTACTGGTGCAAGGCGATGTTATTTATCAAATGATGCAAGTTACCGGCGAAGAAGGCATCACCGAGGAGGACTTTGTCACTTGGCAGAAATCTTTGTTACTGGATATGGTTTATCTCCAACAGGATGCTTTCGATGCGATTGATGCCTGTATGTCCAGGGAGCGGCAGCTTGAAAGTTTTCATTTACTGAAAGGACTTATTGATGCCAATTATAGCTTTAAGGATAAAGATGAAATCCGAAGCTTCTTTACTGAACTGACCAGTCATTATAAAAACTGGAACTATACCGCCCCCGATTCTGCTGAATTTAATCGATACCGCAAGGAAATTGTCGATCTGGCAACCCGGCATGGCTACAGCACGGCATCAGTTGCTTAAGGTTCTTGAAATTAATAGCAAAAGCGGCTATCAACTTAACACGGGGCAGACCTGACAGGTTTTATAAACCTGTCAGGTCTAACTTCGGTATTTTTGTCCTGACTAAAGAGGGCAGCCCAAAAAGCGGATGATAACATGCCCCGTTATCATTTAATGGAGACCAATATGATCAAGCAAAAATACATTGAGCTGATACGCGTCAAACCCGATAAAAAAATTCATCTTAAGGATTATGATACCGGCTGGGCTCAGACCGATGATTTTAAGGAAGTTGGCAAAGACAAAGTAAAAGAACGTGCCAATGAAGTTCTGCAACAGAACCTGACGGATTTAACTCAGGTACAGCAACTGCTTTACGCAGATGACCGCTACTCTTTGTTAATCGTTTTTCAAGCGATGGATGCAGCGGGCAAAGACGGTACTATCAAACACGTCATGTCGGGCGTAAATCCACAAGGTTGCCAGGTTTTTAGCTTCAAAAAACCCTCAGACGAGGATTTGGATCACAACTTTCTCTGGCGCTATATGAAAAGTCTGCCGGAAAGAGGTCGAATCGGTATCTTCAACCGTTCTTATTACGAGGACGTGCTGGTGGTTAAGGTGCATCCCGAGTTGCTCAAAAACCTGCCCGATGGAAAAAAAGGCAAATCCTTCTGGGAGAATCGCTACGAAGACATCAACGCCTTTGAACATCATCTGCACCGCAACGGTACAGTGATTCTAAAATTCTTCCTGAACGTTTCCAAAAAAGAGCAAAAGGAACGCTTCATGGAGCGCCTGGAACGACCTGAGAAAAACTGGAAATTTTCGACCGCCGATCTTGCCGAACGTGGGCATTGGAATGACTATATGGACGTATATGAAGACGCCATTAACGCCACCAGCACTGACTGGGCGCCTTGGTATATTATTCCCGCCGACAACAAATGGGCTACGCGTGCCTTGGTTGCCGACATTATCACCTCGACCCTGCAGGATCTTGACCTCAAATTTCCCGAACTAACCGAAACCCAGCTCAAGGTATTGGCTGAAGCACGCAAAACGCTGGAGGCCGAATGATCTGTAACTACCCTGTCGCCGTTGACTTCGATCATGGAACACGGATGACACTGATTATACGGATTTCAACGGATATTTTTTATCGAAAAAACATTTTTAAGTGTTTATATGATCGTTCAGGAATTCAGCGATAACAAGCATTAGGCGTAGGCCGGAATAAGGCCACCCAA
>CAIMDR010000737.1 GCA_903839795.1 uncultured Methylococcaceae bacterium
CTACGTCGCGACTAACGAAAATATCTTTATTTATCTGGGGTTACCTCAGTCAAGCTAAAAAAACTGGAACAACGAGTAATAATCTTTGTAGGCCGGGTTTCGCTTTCGCTAACCCGCGATGGTTATTGAAAAAAAGTGTAAACCCAGGAATGAAGGATGCCCTCGATCTTCAAGTTTTTAATTCAACAATGCCGGTCGGGGTTTACGACCCCGACCGAAACATTTGAAGACTTCAGTAACTTTCAACAACTCAAATACGTACCGGTATTTTTGCTTATGCCAGTCCGTGCCGGTTAAGCATTAATTTTTAGTTCCAGAACAAAAGGCTTTAAATGCTTTTGCAAATTCTGGATTTGGATCACTACCTCCTTCGTATGAATGAGTAAAGCATACGCCAGGAATTTGTTGTTGCAGTTGGTACAGTAACTTAAAGAGCGCGAAAACTCGGCACTCGTCCCAATCATCACCCGGCTCATAGTCCAAAGCCAATACATCATCTTCAGCCCAAACATCGACATCAAATAGTTCAACACCTCCGACTCTTAACCCTGTTAATGGGTGTGAAAAACATTCAAACCGCCCTTCACCAAACTCTCTTTCAGGGTGAATTATTTCATTAATGAGTGCATTTTTACGACGCTCCAAGCTCCAAACTTTTGGATCATGATTCGGCTCACAAAAGCTGACGAGAGTATCAAAGACAAGCAATATCTGCCCTTCAGACAAGTTTTCCATTTTTATATCGGGGAAACCATCATAGAAATCAAACAGGTGTTTGACAACAGGCCACGGGTTCATTTTATATAGTCCTTAACGTTTGGTGTTTCGTTACTCATAACATAGTTGGCAAATAGTTAAAGTCTGTAAATATTTTGGACAGGACTTCTATTATCATCGATACCATTACGTCACATTGAAGCTATTTGCTTTTTAAATCCGGTATTAGCCTTTTAATTCCTGTAAAAACTGTTCAGGTGTTAAGGTTCTAATCGGTGAATTCTGATAGTCCTTACTATTATGGCTAATAATAACATCGGCATTACAAGCCATTACGGATGCACATTGTATTGTGTCTTCAAAATCGTTGAATGGCAATTCCAGTGCAATTATTAAATCTTGATTGAAAATCAGAAACAATATGCAAAAAATTACACCGTTCTGCAATAAATTTTTTCTTTGTTGTTTTTGTTATTTTTGTTGTTTATTATGTCCTCCCGCTGTGAAAGATAAAAAATTGGGTATCCTTCATAAAAGCCCAAAAGTAGTTGACACTTTTTTTATCACAAAAAATCATAATAATCTTTGTCGGGTTACGCTGTCGCTAACCCGACGCGACTTATTAACGTTGAAAATGGCGGAAATACTTACATTAACCCACTTTTGGAAAAATGTTATGAAATCAAAAATTACCTTAATTAAAAAGCGTGCCGCTTTAATAGTCGCAGGGCTAATGCTTTGCACATCAGCACAGAGTGGAACAGTAAATCCCCGAAACGAGGATTTACGGCCTACAGGAAAAGGCCATGGCGAAGCGCAGCAACCGGCAGCAGATAATTCTGATGAGCCTATTTTTTTGGATGATAACGAACTTTATGATGATGATACAAACACCAATGCTTCTGCTCGTGCTACTGCCAAAGCTACTGCCTTCGCTCCTACGGGCTACGGAATAAGTTATCACGGTGGGCCGCTAATAACCACTGTCGCTCATGTTTATTATATCTGGTATGGAAACTGGACAGGCAATAGCGGAAACACCATTCTAACTAACTTGGCCAATAAAATAGGTGGAAGCCCTCGCTACAATATCAACACCACTTATGCTAATTCAGGAAATGTTAAGGTAATCAATAGCGTAATACTGAGTGGCTCAACCACTGTTGCTTATCCTTACGGAAAAGCGCTGACAGACGCCAATATCCTCTCTGTAGTGAATACTGCGATAACGACTAAAGCATTACCAAAAGATGCTAACGGCATTTATTTTGTATTGACATCAAAAGATGTTACCGCCACCTCGGGTTTTGGTACACAATATTGCGGCTGGCACAGCTATGCCACTATTTCAGGGACTAATATCAAATATGCGTTTGTGGGTGATCCAACTTTGATAGCCCCTACTAGCTGTGAAGCGCAATCCATTTCACCGAATAGCAATCCCGGTGTAGATGGCATGGCGAGTGTTATCGTTCATGAGTTGGAAGAAACCGTTACCGATCCAAATTTTACAGGCTGGTACGATAGCGTAGGATATGAAAATTCTGATAAGTGTGCGTGGAAATTTGGTGTACTCAGTACAGCAGCTAATGGCTCAAGATATAATGTAACTTTAGGTACCTTGAAATATTTAATTCAGCAAAACTGGGTTAATGCCAGCGGTGGATATTGCGCCACATCTTACTAAGAGACGGTCAGAGAATAGCCATTTTTAGTCAGATTTTTTGGTCATTTGAGAATAATAGTTGTTTTATTTAACAAAATGAACGGAAAATATGGCTGAAATGGCTTTTCCGCAATAGGTTTTCTATTTTCGGACAAACCTGTTGTCAGGATATATAAGTTTTATCAAGTTAAACTGGGTGCGTTCTTTAACTTTATTCCTATGGTTCACAAATACTGTCACGCTACCATTATTTGTTGAGCACCGCCTTAAATATTACAACAATGGATTCATACCATGAAAAAAATCCCGTTAATAGTGATGATTGGCTTTTTTCTCTTAGCCTCTGCTGTAGTTCAAAGTTCGCCCGCACCAAGAACCACTATCAAAATTTCTCAGCTTACGCGCACTGTTGTAATTTTTTCTGCCTTAGAAACCGAGCTTATTGAAGCTCTCAAAAATAACAATCAAATAAAACTGAAGGGTTTGCTTGCAGATGATTTTGAGATGCGGAATGCCGCTGAGCCAAGTTCACCGATTCCCTATGCTAATTGGCTAGCTAATTCTTTGGTGGAAGCACCTAACTATACCGCTACCCTCGAACAAATGTCTGTCCATGATTTAAACGGGACGGCCATTGTCAACTTCCTTTGGTTACCGAGTACGGATAATGAACAATTGCCACTTGCAAAAGTTTTTGTAGTAGACGTCTGGAGGCAGGTTGGCGAACGATGGCAATTGGCTATTCGCTATATCAGTTCCACTCAGGACACCCATGCCAAAATCCCTGGCTTTGTGTCGGTCCCTGGTAATTCGGTAATTGAAAAAAGATATTAGGCTAATACTACCTGGTTTTCTATATAATTTTTACAACCTCAAAACATCTCAAATTTTGCCAGATATCCAATAAGTATTTTCTCCTGTCGGCGAGTTAAAATCGCCAATCATTAAATCGCCTCTGACACCAAAATGAAAACGTGAGCGGATCAGTTTTTGGAGGTTATTGACAAATTGAATGCCGGATATAAAAAAATACCCGACTTACAAAACTACCAACAAAAAACTAATTTCTAATTGTTTCAGAAAATATGGACATCAACTTAACACTTAGCAGACCTGACAGGTTTTATAAACCTGTCAGGTCTAACTTCGGTATTTTTGTCCTGACTAAGGATAACCACAAATTGTTATTTTTCGACTAGCTATTATCTGTACGTTGACATGTTAAAATAACATTTCGCCAATCGCTCCCAGCGCTGACACCTTTAGTAAAACAATCGACTCTAGCCTTGGCGTCACTGGTTCCTGAGCAGAGATTAATTACATTTTTCCACTCCCAATCTTTATTGCCTTTAGCCCATTCCACTTTATCTGACTTGACGCTCAGAAAACATTTGCCTGGTTCAGATGGTTTAGTGGTGCCTTTACAGAGCTGTTTCACATTTTCTGGCTCCCAATTAAGTTTGTCCTCTGACCAGGGTATTTTTCCCTGAACGTCATTAAAACACTGGGCTTCGTTATCGCTTGCAGAAGCGGCTGGAGTAATGAATAGTGTTGCTAAAATAGCAATCGATAATACTGAAAAAGAACGTTTTACTGAGATGTAATTTGATTTCATATAAGCTGCCTGAGTAATAAAAAGTTAACACCTAATTAATATAAAATGAATTCCAAAAATAGCAATATTATTTATTTTATAGAAAGAGTCTGTTTCTTTAAAAGGCTTGAATTCGGAAACCATCAATTTGACTCCTTTAAAATTTATGTAAAAAACTTGTTAGCTTCGATGGCTACCAACTTAAGGCGGGACATAGTCGAGACTTAACCGTTCGTCCTGAGCCAGTCGAAGGGTGAGCGGTTAAGTCGTTCATGGTTCGACAAGGCTCTCCTGAGCGCCAGACGAAGGGCTCACCACGAACGGCTTAACCTCAAACTGTACCGTCTTAAGTTGGTAGCCGCTTCGATGAAAAGTAGTGAAATCAAGCAATGAAAAATATTCTCAAAACATCTCGAATTTTGCCAGGTATCCAAAATGATCGGAAACGATGGGATAAAAATGGCCGTTAAAGATGACTTCCATTGAATTGATTTTAATCGGATTACCATTGCGTTTGAAGATGTAATCAATGCGTTTGGGCGGGCTGTTTTTCCAGCCGTCTATTTGACCGTGATAGCTGGGTTCGTAAAAGCGGTAGGGATGTAATTCGTGAAATTGATCTACATATTCCCGATTACCTACGATATGGTTATAGGTATTTTCTCCGGCCGGCGAGATAAAATCGCCAATCATTAACTCGCCTCTGACACCAA
>CAIMDR010000738.1 GCA_903839795.1 uncultured Methylococcaceae bacterium
CGCTTAACTTCTGCTGCTTTTGCACTAAATGTTTTCATCGTTACTTAGTCTTTCTCTAAAGGCTCAATAAAAGAGCGAGAATTTTACTAAACATTGTGGTTTTTTTCAATGTTTATTTATAATTTAGGCGCCAGGTGCAAGATGTAAATAACCTTGCCTTCACTTTATAATTTATTACACAGGTAATTTATAATAAAAATGAGTTTAACCTAAACCCACCTATTTCGACAAGTGTACAACATTACCCCCTATATGATCAAGATGTAAATAACCTTGCCTTCAATTTAGAGCTTAATATTTAACGAATGTAATTTACGATACAAGTGAGTTCTCTCCATACCCACCGCCGCCGACAGCTTGGCAACGCTGCCCCCTGTTCGCTCAAAATGATATTCAAGGTAAGCTTTTTCAAAATGATCGCGTGCATCTTTTAACGGCAGATTAAAAAACTCCGGAACCGATAACGATGCCATTACATCACCAACAACCGATCCCAGTGCTGACTTTACTTCATCCAATTCGATATCTTCGCCCACACCCAAAATCATTAGGCGCTGCACCAGGTTTTTTAATTCACGTACATTGCCACGCCAACTGTAGTTGCGTAAAAAATTTTGTGCCGCCATGGAAAATTTCCGAAAAGCCAGCTTGTCCTGACTAACAAAATAATCGACATAAAAACTTAATAATCCCGGCACATCCTCACTATGCTCTCTAAGTGGAGGAATAATGAGTGTCACCTCATTCAGCAAATAATACAAATCCTGCCTGAAGCGCCCGGACTTGACCTCTTCATCCATCGCAATCCGGGTTGACGCGACCACTCTGACATCAACGCGTACCGCCTCGCTGCCGCCCACACGCAAAAAAGAACTTGATTCCAGGGCACTTAGCAGTCGCAACTGAGTTTCCTTGTCCATGCCGCCTATTTCGCTCAAAAACAACGTCCCTTTATGCGCTCTTTCTAATAGACCCGGATGAATTTTGCCCAAGCTTTCTTTACCAAAAAACTCTACGGCCGAATTTTCAGGCGATATACTGCCTACCGCCACATCTATAAAGGGGCCGTTTCGATGCGCACTATTGTTATGCAGATAACGGGCATACAATTCTTTACCTACACCCGCCTCGCCGACGAACAATAAGCGGGTATCATGTTGAGCCAATCGCTTTAATTGATCCTTAATTCTGGCGACAGTCGCACTCTTGCCAACCGGCTCAATATCAACAACCAATTGCTTCCTGAGTCCGTCATTTTCTTTTTGAAGATTTCCCGCTTCCAGGGCCCTTTCAACAATCAATAATAATTTTGCCAGCGACAAAGGTTTCTCAAGAAAATCATAAGCACCCAACCGGGTTGCTTCGACTGCCGACTCAACCGAACCATGCCCGGACATCATGACCACGGGACATAGCAGGAAATCTTCGGCAACCCATTCTTTTAACAAGGTAATACCATCCGTATCAGGCATCCAGATATCAAGCAGGATGAGACTGGGTTGCAAGGACTTTTTTAATTCCCGTGCAGTACTTGCATTTTCTGCCGTAGCGACCTGATAACCTTCATCTTCGAGAATTTCGCAAACCAACCTGCGAATATCCGGCTCATCATCTACGACTAATATACGCTGTGTATTTGCGTTCATAATTTTTTTACAGCTGTTCAGGGTTACATGCAGGGAGCTGAATTATAAAGCCCGCCCCCACCTTACGACTAGTGTCGATCCATATCGCACCGCCATGTTCTTCAATTATTTTTTTAACAATCGCCAAGCCCAGACC
>CAIMDR010000739.1 GCA_903839795.1 uncultured Methylococcaceae bacterium
CTGCCCATCACCGAGCATACCTGTTTGGGAGCGCAGCGAATACGGGAAATTGTCTCTTACAAACTGGCTCTGGTGGGACTGGCGGGTTTTGAGGATTATTATCCCTCCGAGATTAGTGGCGGCATGCAGAAACGTGCGGGACTGGCCAGGGCAATGGCGCTGGATCCCGCGATTCTTTTTTTCGACGAACCTTCCGCCGGACTGGACCCGGTCAGCGCCAAGTTACTGGATGATTTAATTCGTAGTCTGCGAGACAATTTGGGAGCAACTATCGTCATGGTGACCCATGAATTAGCCAGTATTTTTGCTATCGGCACTAATTCGGTTTTTCTCGATCCGGAAGCCAAAACCATGATTGCCAGTGGCAACCCCAAACAACTACTGGCTGAATCCTCTGACCCTAAAGTGATTCGTTTTCTCACTCGAGGCGAAACGGAAAATCAGGCAACACAGGTAATAAAAAATCAGGAAACGTGTGACTTATGAGTAAACCGGTTAATCCTTACACCCTCGGCGCTTTTTTGGTCGGTTCCCTTACGCTGCTGATAGTGGCTGTTCTGGTTTTTGGTGGCGGCCAGTTTCTCAAGAAAAAAACCGAATACGTTATTTTCTTCGATGGTGCCTTAAACGGTCTGAATATTGGCGCACCCGTCAAGCTACAGGGTGTGCAGATTGGTACGGTAAAGGAAATTTCCCTGGAGATTGATAAAAAATTAGTGCGTATTTCCAAGCCGGTGGTGATTGAAATTAATCCTGAAGTGCTGCTGGATGCCAGCGGAAAGCCGTTTCAAAGCGCCACCTCGATGGAGGAGCGGCAGCAAAATACCCAACTACTGATTGATTCAGGCCTCAAAGCCCAGTTGCAAACACAAAGTTTACTGACCGGACTCCTATACGTGGAAGTCAATTTTTTTCGCGGCGAATCACTTAGGTTAACCGGTATTAACTATAAGAATCTGCCAGAACTGCCCAGTGTTCCAACGACCGTGGATCAGCTTAAAAGCACGGCGGATGAAATGTTGGTTAAATTTCGTCAATTACCTATAGAGGACATTGTTAAAGACCTCGCGGTCACTTTAAAAGAAATTAAAGAGATAGCGACCTCGGACGAGCTTAAGAAAAATCGTGTGGCCTTGGCTAAAACACTGGCTGAAACTGAACAATTGGTAGCCAACCTTAATAAGGGCTTGGTGCCGTTACTGAATAATATGAATGGCACCATGGCCGATACGCGTACTTTGGTGCAACAATTTACCCACGATATGCGGCCGGTATTGATTTCCAGCGAGAAGACGCTTAATACGGCCACCTCCGTATTACTGGAATCCAATCATGCGCTGGGTTCTGTGGAAGCACTTGCTGCGCCGGATGCGCCTTTATGGCAATCACTTGAAGCGCTGCGTGATGCGGCCCAATCTACAAAGAATTTGACCGATTACCTTGAGCGTCACCCCGACTCGATCATTTACGGAAAGGAGTAAGATTATTATGAAATTTGGCGTGGAGGGTGAAATGAAGAGTAGAGCGGTTTTTGCCACGGGTATTATGGTGCTAACACTTTTGTTAAGTGGGTGTGCGCATGACAGTCCATCAGTTGAGTTTTACAGGCTTAACGCCGATTCCGGTGTGGACAGACCCCGTCAGATTCCCGTTGCAACTCAAGACCCGGTGATAGGTTTGGGGCCAATACGCATTCCGGAATATCTGAATCGACCCCAGATGGTGGTTGCAATCACTGATAATCAGTATCAACTTTCTGAAGATCACCGTTGGGCAGAACGCTTGGATCAAAATATCTCGCTGGCTCTATTCAAAACCTTGCCCGGCCAGCTCGGCACGGATCGCATCGTGCGTTATCCTTGGTCACAGCGGCAAGTAGTTGATTATCAAGTAGGGATCGATATATTGGAATTTAATGTGGATGCAAGCGGTCAGAGTCGGTTAATCGCTCAGTGGTTTGTAAAGCATAAGGATAAACCTGCCATCGATAAACGCTCTGTTTACCAATTTCCGGCGTCAACCACCGACTATGCCGCAATGGTTAAAGCCCAAAGCCAATGCCTTTCAAAGTTGGGCGAGGAAATCTCTACGACTTTGCGGCAGCTTATGGCATCAGAAGGCGGGGCTGCCAACTTAAGCCGGGACAAATAACTTTCTGGGAACGCCGAGCCCCAGCTCGGCACGGGATAGTCAAACCGATTACTGACTATTGTTGACTACGCCGAGCTGGGGCTCAGCGCTCCCGGAATTAATAGGCCGGTTTTATTTATCTGTCCCGCTTTAAATTTGGTAGCCGAAGGCGGTAAGTAAGTTAAGCATAAAGCCGCTGAATGATTTATTACATCATGGATCAATGGTTGTTTTTTAAGTTTATCGATGCAAAATCAGTTCCAAAACCAGTTTACTGCCAAAATAAGCCAATAGCAGCAATATAAAGCCGATTAATGTCCAGCGTATTGCTGTTTGTCCGCGCCATCCGTAACGTTTTCGGCCGATTAACAGGCCGGTAAATATGACCCATGCCAGTAGCGATAACACGGTTTTGTGTACCAGATGCTGGGCAAATAAATCTTCTATA
>CAIMDR010000740.1 GCA_903839795.1 uncultured Methylococcaceae bacterium
ACTTTCGCTTCGCTGCTGGTCGGTACTTTTGCTCATAAAATCATCGCTGATTGTTGAATCAGCGAGATTACGATGGGATTTCACAAACAGGAGTCAGATTAAGACGTTGGGCGCGACGCGCAAATTTACGGTCATCGAAGGTCAAAAATACACTGCAAGCTCTGGAAGCGGCCAAATGTAGAGCATCCGGAAACTCAAGGCCAGCACGGCACCATGTGATGGCTATTTTAAGCGAAAGTTCATCTTCAATCGCGATATTCGACAAGCCTTGCAGATGCTCGAACACTGCCATGACTTGCTCAGGCGGAAAACGAAATTTATCTGCCTGGGTCAATACCCAGAAAAACTCAAGCAAGACCGTTTTCGTCACAAACAGCTCGGGTTCATCACTGAATAAGCTCAAAGCAAGAGTTGATTGCAGAGCATCGTCTTGCGCATAGTAACGCACCAGAATATTGGTATCGACCGACTTCACAACGATTGCGCCGCGCCTTTGGCAATGGCAGCGTCCATTTCTTCAAGCGTAACTGTTGAACCGGTATAACCTAAAATTCGGGGACCCTCTTCAACCCGAGAGATTTTTTTTGATTTAACCTGCCGCATAACAATTGCGTCACCTTGACGCTCAAAAGCTAGCTCAGCACCAGGTTTTAAGCCCAGTGCATGAATAAGATTGTCGGGAATGTGGACATCACCATGTATGGATAAAGTGGGCATCTGGTTATTCTCGCAAATAAATTTATTGTAGCGCACAAGTGCCGAAATTGTCTTCGCTGATTGGCGGTGATGAGCGAGATGGTTCCTTAATGCCTCTAAATTCCAGCCTTAATTCAATACGACGACTTTCTTCCAGTGTGTCTTTTTGCGAGTTTGAAGAATAGCCGCCTACCAGGAATAGCTGGCGAATATCTTCTCGCTGTTGTGACGACAGCTCCGACTCCCCAAAATCGGGTTTGGCTAGCAGCACGCACAGTACCCGTTGGCTGCGTTGCATGCTCAAATTAAGATTAAGTAAGTAACTGCCGCGTTTATCGGCAAAGCCTTCTACGACAATACGTTTTAGCCAAGCGTTGCCCAATTCGCTATTGGCAATATCAAGTATATGCGGAATAAATGCACGCAGTAAACGTGACTGGTCCTTATTTAGTTGATGACTGGCGGTATCAAATCGGGCACGGTCACCAAAATCAACCGTCTGTCGATCACGGTTAACATGAATGCCTGAAAATTGAGGGTCGTCTTGTGCAGCTTGTTCTACTTTATCAAGAAGTTTTTCAATGGCATCTTTGCGGGCATCAGCAGCACGCTGTTCTTCAGAAACGGTTTTGGTAACCGCCAACAGTGCCACACTCATCACCAACAAGAACATGACCATTAGTGCCGTCATTAAATCGGCAAAGGAGATCCAGAAGGGTTTTTCGGCTTCATCTTTGAGTTTTTTGCCAATAGTGATACGGGTACCGAGCATAGCTTATCCTCGTGCCGGAATTTTGTCGGCCACTTCACCCAATTCTTCAATGGCGGTTTTTAAATAATCGACCGCATCCTTGAGTTCCTTTTGGTAGGCGGTATTGGGTGTGATTAAAAGTGCGGGGATTTTAACGCAACATTATGCAGCCATTGCGGTGTTCTGATGTTCCCAATATTTAAAC
>CAIMDR010000741.1 GCA_903839795.1 uncultured Methylococcaceae bacterium
GGAACTGCTGTAAAGGGATTCCTCGTTCATGGATAGTCTCCAAAGTACATAATTCGCTGCGTATAGTTTAAATCATTTTTATCTTGGATGGGGTGCGGAATGTCGGCTCAATTGTCCCGCCAATGTCCCACGGTAAATTTTAGGCAATAAAAAAGGCCTTCGATTTCTCGTAAGGCCTTGTTTTTATTGGTGGGGTGTCGGGGGTTCGAACCCCGGACCTATGGATTAAGAGTCCACTGCTCTACCAGCTGAGCTAACACCCCAAAATTATTGGCGGAGAGAGAGGGGTTCGAACCCTCGATACGTTGCCGTATACACACTTTCCAGGCGTGCGCCTTCGACCACTCGGCCATCTCTCCTATTTATCCTTCCCACACATTGCATGAGAACCCGGAAGGATAAACCAGATTGGCTATTGTTGCAATCAATTTCAGTTATTACTTTCTTCCGTTAGTGCTTCCAGCTCATTCCAGCGTGCAAAAACTTGTTCTAATTTTACTTCTATTGCTTTTAATTCATCCAAGGTTTTGGCAACAACCAGTGGATCTTTTTTATAAAAAGACGGTGAACTGATTTGTTCAGTTAACGTCACTTGCTTGGCTTCCAGCTCATCAATCAATTGCGGCAATTTATCAAGTTCTTGCTGCTCTTTAAAGCTTAATTTCTTTTTTTTAGCGGTGGTGGCCGGTTTTTCTTGCTTGGATACAGCTTCTGTCTTTTTTGCCACGATGGCGGGTTTGTTTTGTTTTTCCTGATCAACATGGCTCATCCAATCCGTGTAACCACCGACAAATTCATCAACATCGCCTGAACCGTTAAGCACATAAACACTGGTGACTACGTTGTCTAAAAATGCCCGATCATGGCTTACCAGCAATAAGGTGCCATCATAATTAACCAGTTTTTCTTCCAATAATTCCAAGGTTTCCAAATCCAGATCATTGGTGGGTTCATCCATGACGATAAGATTGGCGGGGCGGGTAAATAAACGCGCAAGCAACAGGCGATTTTTTTCGCCGCCCGACAAGCTTTTTACAGGGGAACGTGCCCTTGCAGGTGCAAACAGAAAATCACCCAAGTAAGACATAACATGGCGTTTGTTGCCTGCTATTTCGACAAAGTCATTACCATCAGCAACGGTATCGGCAACGGTTAAGTTAGGGTCAAGCTGATCACGCAACTGGTCAAAGTAAGCAATTTCAAGCTTTGTGCCTTGTTCTACCGTTCCGCTGTCCGGAACCAGTTGTTGCAGCAGTATTTTTAATAAGGTTGATTTACCTGCACCATTGGCACCAATCAAGCCAATTTTATCGCCACGCTGAATCAGTGTTGAAAAATTCTTGATAATTTGCTTTTCGCCATAACCAAAACAAATGTCCTTAACTTCAATAACCCTTTTACCGGACGCATCGCCTTTTTCCAAAGCCAATCTGGCGGTGCCTTGCTGTAGGCGTCGTTGAGCGCGTTCACTACGCAATTTTTCCAGTGCTCTAACACGTCCTTCATTACGTGTGCGTCGGGCTTTTACGCCCTGTCTGATCCAAACTTCTTCATCCGCCAGCTTCTTGTCAAATTCAGCATTTTGATTGGCTTCATCTTCAAGTGCAGCGGCTTTACGGGTTAGATAATCGTCATAATTACCGGCCCACGACACCAGATTGCCACGGTCCAAATCAACAATTCGGGTCGCCAGTTTTTGCAAAAATGACCGGTCATGGGTAACAAATAAAACGGCACCCTGAAAGTTAAGCATTTGCTCTTCCAGCCAGTTAATACTTTCAAAATCAAGATGGTTGGTAGGCTCATCCAGCAGCAACACTTCAGGCTCTATCACCAAAGCTCTTGCCAAGGCTACGCGGCGTTTCCAGCCACCGGACAAGTCGCTGATTTTTAATTCACCCGGCAAATCAAGCTTGTTTAAGGTGGTTTCAACCCGTTGTTGAAAGTGCCAGCCATTATGCGACTCAAGCTTATGCTGCAAATCGCCCATTTCGTTTAACGCTTTATCATCATCATAATCCATGGATAAAGTCAGCGCATGATAACGGGTCAGCCATTCGCCCAACTCACCCAAACCACCGGCAACGGCATCATAAATAGTAGCATCATCCGGTAAATCAGGTGATTGTTCCAGCCATGCAAGCCTTAATTCTGGTTGACGCCAGATATCGCCGTGATCAGGCAATACATTTCCGGCGATAATTTTCATTAAGGTTGATTTGCCTTCGCCATTTCGGCCTAACAAACCAACTCTTTCGCCAGCATCCAGCTGAAAGTCGGCATTTTTTAATAAAGCGTGGGTTCCATAAGCAATGGAGATGTTCGATAAACGTAATAAGGGCATTTTAGAATTTCTTTAGATGGTAAATAGAGGGAGTTACGGGGGTATTATATAGAATAACAACGTTATCTTTATGACAATATAATAAAAAACCGGTTATTTGTAGGTAAGTAAACCTTGCAGGTTGAGCGAGATCACTGGAATAAGCTAATCCCGCTCCTGTAAAGCCCGTTTTTAGGGTCTATTATTGACCCGCAAAACCAAGGACACACACGCGCAGCGTAATCATTCAGTCCCCCTCTTTAACAAAGACGGGTTAGGGGAGATTTTATTAGATAAATCCCCCTCGACCCCCTCGCGATGCTCTCCCCC
>CAIMDR010000742.1 GCA_903839795.1 uncultured Methylococcaceae bacterium
ACAGAGTGCCGGAAACGCTTATTCTCGCTTGCGCTCGAAAAGCCTTATTCCGGCCTACGTTTATTGGCCGTTATGTTACTGGTTATCCAGTATCTATAAAGTCAAGGTAAGAAAACTTGAAGATCGAGTATAAGATAGTCGATGATGTCATCACCGACACTATCGATAATAAGATACGGGGAACGCCGTTAAAACGGTGCAATCAGCCTTTAGGTAACGACCTATAATTGAGTAGCTCTTTGAATGTTGTCGTTTTTTCGTGGACTAACCGGTCTTTTCAGATTCAACATAATTATAGACCGCTTAGTGCTGTTCATCCTGTTTGGAAATGATTGTCGCCGCCTTAAGCATCCGGGTAGTCAATAAATTCAAATCACTACTTAGCTGGCGCTTGATATCGAGTGTTTGCCAATCGGGATGCAGTTGCAGCAGCAATGCAGCCACGCCAGCTACATGGGGAGTTGCAAATGAACTACCGGTCATAAAGTCATAAGCTTGGTGCGGAACTGTCGTTAGAATATCTTGTCCCGGCGCAATAATTTCAGGATTGCTGCTTTCCTCACCGTTTACTTTCAACCTCGGCATGATCGAGATTGGAGCGGTTATCAATAGTGACTTGCGAAAGCCCCAGTCCCCCAAACCAACCAGAATTATGCTCGTAATCAATAAGACCCTGCGCTACCGGATTGCCTTGACTTTTAGAGTAGCCGCGATAAACGTAGTTACTCGTAAAGCGAAGCTCGCCATGCCACTCAGCCTTTACAGGCGAAAAGCCAAACAACAAGCACAATAACCCAAGGAAGCGCAGAAAAAAAAATCGATGAGCATATTTAGATATCAAAAACAAAGCGTCACTTGAATTCATGAATTAGGCGATCTATAGGTACAACAGCAACTCATATTTACAGCTATCGTTACCAGTTTATGCATCAGGCTATAAGCGACTCAATGTCATAATGACTTATATCATAGTCAGATTTGACACTCTATATCCGGCAAACACGATAATTTAAAGACAGAGTCGTTAATTTATCGCGCACCCGTTGCATTTAAGTCATTTACTGTAAACCGGGTTTTCACGCTTTATTACTTTGATTTTATAGATCGTAGATAGCCCGGCAGGGGGAATAAAAGTGAAGTTGCTTATTAAGTGTGTCGCACTGGTTCCTGAAGTATTTCAAAACAAACTTGGAATTCCAATATTCGTGATTTTTTTGGAGTCTAAAGCTGACTTTGGCCGTTTTGCAGACTATCAACACGAGGCAGACCTGAGAGGTTTTAAAACCTGTCAGGTCTAACTTCGGTATTTTTATCCTGACTAAAGTAGTCGCTCCGACTTTTATTTAAGTCCGGCATCAAAAGATTGCAGTGCCGGCAAGCCTTTGGGTTTTCGCCCTGCTGCTCCCACCGCAGGCACAAGCAATGTTTGCTCAATGGCAGGATTTAATTTGACCTTATTTTCATCACCCAGATGACCATTGGGTATCGTTAAGGATGGATGATCGAAGGGGGCTTTTTCCCAACGGACGCGTTCATCGGTCAACGCCTTCATAAACGCGACTATATCGTCTACATCCGAGCTGCTCAAACCCAAAGTTTCGTGCGTCGGTTGACCTGGATTACAGAAGGTAACCAGCGCTTCCTTGGTGCCCGCCATATCCGGGGCAATATTGCTGGCCTGGCCGGAAGCGCCGGACAAAAATCCTGAGTCATCAATCAACCCACTTACCGGATCAGAAGCAACCACACTATTGCCATACAGGTCAGTAGTAAAAAGAGCTCCACCACAACGTGCATCTTTCGGAAACAAGTCCTTACGATCCCCGCCCCGGTTATAGAACTGGACGGTTTGTTCCAGCGTTGCATTTCCACCATTGTGAAAATATGGCCCGGTTAATTCCACATTACGTAAGGTCGATGTTTTAAACGCACCATCAACCGCATCACGCTCGTCACTAACAACGGGATCCATAGCGGATATGCCACCCCAAGCCGTTGTCAGCGGATTCCAGACAATCCAACCCAGATTGGCGGCAAACAACGTAGAATCCGTCTGAAACGGATCAGGTGATAAACTGGAGATATTAGGCGCTACCAGAGAAAAATCCATGGGGTTATTAGCGTTCAGCTTTGCATTTCTCGTGAATGACAAGGAATAACCATAGCCATCATTGGCTCCAACACCCAAGTCTTCTGCCGAAGGACGCACACCAATATTGTAGAACCCGGTATCATATAAGGCGAAGCCGCCATCCCCCATTAACATGCGCTCAATATATTTATCGGTATTGGGTGCATTAGTAGGGTTCAACACATGCGTGACGGATGCTGCGGTAAATTCAGAACCCAAATGGCAAGCAATACATTTGCCTTGATTCAAAAACAAATTCAAGCCATTTTGTTCTTGGGCGGTAAGATTATCCCGGCCATTAACTGTCTGATCGAAGCGTGAATCATCTGAAACCAGCGTTGATTCATAAGCTTGAATCGCCAAACCCCAAAACAATGAAAAGTTATTTTCTATCAGTTTATAACCGTCTACCGTTTGTGTATCCGGCACATCCCAATAGGCATTATTAAAAGCACTTTGTATCAATAACTTATAAGTATTTACCGGCTTAATATCACCAGACAGATTAGTATATTGACCCAATACGCTATCAGAGACATCCACCTTTTGTTTACCCAATGGTTTGACTGCCAGTATTTTTTTGCCTAACTCAGAAAAATCTTTACCGCCACAAGACATTTCAAAATCACTTAGCGCCGGGCCAACTGCTTGTGATGCCAGACTGGCGTTATAGATGGCAATCCTGTTTTTAACAAGCTTACCTATAGAATTTTTGCTATATATTTCGGTAGTCGGCGCCATTGCCGGATTAGCAAACCGCCTTAATCCAAAGGGATCCAGCCCGTTAAAGACGTTATTTGCCCGGCCATCCCAAAAATTACGAAAATTATAAACCGCATTAATAATGGTGGGCGTATTACGCGGTTCGACCTGACGCACAGAGTTTCCTCCTACATTAAATAGCGGCATATCAGGACCCGATTTAGGAAACCTTTTTTTACACAGTTCTTTTTTACCTGAAGGTGTCAAGCCATTAAATGTTGAATAGTAAGCCCCTTGTGATGACACCACATCATCACTATCATAAATAATTTGAGCATTTCGGTCGGCCTGAAGCGCCTGGCCTGCGACAGGAAATTGAGGCTC
This sequence comes from uncultured Methylococcaceae bacterium, assembly GCA_903839795.1. Taxonomy (GTDB): domain Bacteria; phylum Pseudomonadota; class Gammaproteobacteria; order Methylococcales; family Methylomonadaceae; genus Methylobacter_C. Next base: position 3,218 of record CAIMDR010000742.1, read on the forward strand.
TTGATATTGCCGAAACGGAAAATCGGTCTTTTTCAGTGTGTAATTGGGGCCTTTTCCAGAGGTGGGCAACAACGGATCCAAGTTGGTCGTGTTGGGATACGAAGCCATGAAGTCGAAAACTTTGCCTATAGAAGTAACACCGTCACTGGCAAACTTGCCGCCGGCATTCCTTAAGCCCGGGTCAATCTGATTTTTAATGCGGTTATCCGCGCCCGCCTGAAAGTGGCAACTGGCACAGGCGAGACCATCACTGCCGACCTGACTATCCCAAAACAACATTTTTCCAAGCGCTATCGCTGCGGCCTTGTTTTTAATAATGCTCGGTGATATCGATGCTTGATTACCACTGCCATCAACCGTATAGGGTTCTGGCACAGGCGTACATTTAAGCGAGCCTGGCACTTCCGGAAAGTTAACCCTATCCATGGCATTAGCTGCACAAAAAACTTGCAATGCTGTTGGCTTGGCGGTAGTCGCTGCCATAACCGGTTGAACAAAAGCAACCAGTAAAGACATCACCCCCAGAAAAGCCGCCAATTCAAAAAGAGCTGTCAAACCCTTTCGACTTAATGTAGATACAGTATTCATAATAAATTTTCTCCAAGGGGTTAATGACTTGATTAAAATTGGCAAGTATTCACAATACCGGTACTGGTAGTGATTACACCGCATATCAGTGTAGGAACAATACTCCCAACGCCTCCCCGACTTGAGTAGACGGTGACTGAAACAGGCAGCGTATAGATGTTGGTAGGCAACGATGGATTTCCACGCGGATGCAAAGGATCTACAATGGTTCCGGACGCTGAATACACCCAGCACGGGTTATTGGCAACCGGACAGGGCAACCCGCCCGCAGGTGCTACCGAAGGATTGGTTACCAGTTGCATCGGTTGGGGATCAGCAGTCATTAGGGCGCCAGACGCACCAGTAGCCTGTACATACAATTGCAGGTTAGAGGTCGCGTTTGGTAACGAAGAAGTCGCCGTAACGGTTAGTTTGCCTTTATTTTGTTTATTGTCCCAAGTAGCTTTAAGGACAGTAACCCCATCAACTGTTTGTGTTGCAGGAATGGTCAACTGGGTCGCCAACTTGCCCGCACATTGGCTTGGGACCGGCATTGGCTGCGCCCACGGCGCTGGATCAAGCGGCTCTACTATGGGTGGATTGCTACCCGCACTTGCGGTGGTCAATGGCCCGGAACCACAAGCCAGAAACGCCAAATCCTGAAAGTTATTGGGTAGTACCGGCTCACCCAGAAACAAGTTTTCCGGAAAAATGTACTCAAAGTTGGGCGCATTATACTGACCCGCAACCAGGCCGTTGGCATACTTACCCGCAGGGTTTTTTGGATCCTGATAGGCTTGCGGCAGGTAACATGGCATGGTTTTACTGTTACACAGCGACCGACTCACAATGCGCATATTTCGCGTTGGTGGAGCATAAGCCCCGGTGGCGGGCACAAAGCGGACACGTCCGATGACCGGTGGGCCAGAAGGATTTACGCTACTTAATAACCTCTCAGTCACCAGTCCGGTTACCTTATCGACATCCATGGCAAAAATATCAACCAAGGTACCGGGATCAGTGGTGAAACCCTCAACCTTGATTCTTGAAGTCACTTCCTGTGGAATATTCTGGATGGGTAACGCATTAGTCCCGGCCTGTAACGACTCAATCATCACATAAGCCGGCTTGGTACCCGGATAGGTATAGATGGCTACATGGTTATTAATGGTATGTGCAGAAATATAATAAGGTGAGGCCGCTGTTTGATTTGCAATAGAAGTGTCAATCAACAAAGTCCCTGAGTAATCAATGTAATCACCCACTTCAAATGGTGCTTGCCGATCCGGGCGTGTTGTACAAGGGTTAGTCGTGATTCCACCTTTAGGGTCGACAAGCGTTCCGCATGAACCTGCCAATGGGGCCGGATCAATAGGTAACGCATCCATTACGAAGCTATGGCAATAACCATCCTTTTGCGCCGGAAAAGCAGGAAAAGTAATGCCATTGGCTACCGGTAAATTGGTACATTTTGCAATGCCGACTTGCTTGGGACGGTTCTGTTGTGGGCAAAGTGCATCTGTATCGCCGCTTGCACCAAAAGGATAAGCCCTGGGAATACACATCGGAAACCCGGTAGCCGCATGGATCGTCGGATTGTCAGTATCCGCCGTAAAACGTTTATCATAGTGACTTTCTTCAACATCACAACGCTCTGTTTCCGGTAATAAAAGACAACCTGGTCCGCCATGTTTTAAACCAAAACGCCCTACTGTATCGTTAATACGGACACGAGCATCGGGAGCCAGGCATTGTGGACTGGCAGTTGATTGCCCCACAAGTCCGTTAGCCGGTAAACCAGAAGAAACACAAAGCTCACCCGTTGTGTAATCAATCGACTTGATATAACCCTGCCCCACATTAAGGCTTTGTTGTGAAATAAAGACCAGCCCGGCGATATGCTGGTTATCCCCCGTCACAGTATCCTTAACAATATTCCCTTGTATATGAATTTCATAAGCGGGCAAAGGTAACGAATCAGACCTCATGATTTTATCATCCAGTGCCAGCCCCGATGTTCCAGGCCAAGTATCAGTTGATACGGGTGCCAGTGTAAAAAGCTCTGCCCAAGTTAACGTAGCCGCCGGCATCTGTAGAATGGTATTGCAAGGAATGATTATATCAACACCATTCACGGTTACCCGGCCGCCCCACAGGCGTGGATCAATATAAGTACCTGAACCAGTACACACATAAGGATCGACGGTAGCATTTTGTATATAACCGGTTACATCAAACTGCGTTGGTACATCTGGCGGTGGTGTCGTAGGACTGACCGGAAAAATAGCCGGCTTGAATAGATTTTGGTTACCTTGCGCGGCGAATGCGCAATCGGCAGAGATCAGTACCCCCGCCAAACCAATGGCGATGGAAAGGTATTTAAATTTCATAACAGGATCCCCTTTAAATTATTAAGTGCTCTAAATCCTGCGCTGCGGGCACCGAATCTTTTATTTACCGACATATTCATTAATCTTCAGCTATTTGTAATCCGCATTCAGCCCTTTAGTTCCGGTGTAGATAGCCGGAACTGGCAGTCCTACAAAACTGCATTGGAGGTTATGTTTTAACCCATCATTTCCGACAACACCGGGCGACTGCCGTCGGGTTCCATCCAGCGAACATATTCGGCAAGGTATTTAGGATCACCCAAAGCCGGTGCCATACCCCAGCGCTCCAGTGCTTCAATACCAAACTTAACAACCCCCAAATGCTCGCTTTTATCTTTATCCAAACGAGGATCAGAAAACTTGTAACCCAGATGCTCCCTAAGCAGCTCAATATTGGCTCTGGTGCCGGTCAAAAATGTCCAACCCGGATTGATCTTGTGCAGTTCGGTATAGGCTTTTAAAACCGCCGGGGTATCGTGTTCGGGTTGTAGAGAAATTGAATACATAAAAATATCCTTACCCATACGCTCACCAAATTCTTTATAAACCTGTTTCAGGTTAGCGGTCATACCTGGACAAATACCTTGGCAATTGGTATAGGTAAAGTTGATCATGACAATCTTGTTCTTGATCAGATCATCATAAAAACGCACGATTTTTCCTTCATGCGTCACCACCGGAACGTTGGGAAAAGTCCGTTTACTGCGGCTGGCCTGGGTGCCAGTAACCGGAGTAAGAGGAATGGCAAAGCTCTCTGGAATAAAGGCTAAAGCTGCAACTCCCAAAGAAGCGCCCGTCATATTTTTAATAAAGTCTCTTTTATTCATGGCTGGTTACTCTTTAATAATTAAGTTAGACGCATTACTTGCCGGCATTAGGATCTGTTGGCGGCACAATCTTAAAGCGAATCATCATGGCGTGATCTTCATGCACTACGTTATGGCAGTGCATGGGGTAATCACCAACCCAATCACGGAACTGCATGTTGAAAGTAATACTCGTTGACCCCGTCGTTCCTTGGGCGGCATCACCAATTCTCACCACATCTTTTCTGGATAAGTCATCGAGTGCTGTGGTTGCATTACCGTTGCGTTTGGTAATCTGGAATTCCTCATGATGGATATGCACCGGATGTGACCAACCACCGGGCGAAGTCAGTGTCCACTCTTCCTGAGAACCTTCTATCGGATAAGCACTGACAATAGTTGGATTAAAGAACTTGCCATTAACGTTCCAGGCACCATTACTGGTACCAAAGTCAAACTTGCGCCTGATTTTTATAGGGTTTTTAGTACGATCAGGCATGGGCACCATCACCTGAGTTTGTAGCGTTGCTAACGATGCACTGTTATCAACCACAGTGGCGCTTGAAACGATGAACTTAAGCAATTGGGTTTTACTGCTGGAGGCTAAAATCTTGCCGGTAGTGCCTTTGCCGTTGAGTTGTTCGAGACGATTTTCCAGGTAAATCACATCGCCAGGATTGTATTTACTAAAATCAATGATAACGTCGGCGCGCTCTGCAACGCCCAAACGTATGCTGGACACAACTTGCGCCTTGGGCAACAGATTGCCACAATTGGCGATGCGGGTCATGGTAATTGGCACAGTAGTATTGGCGCTGCTTAACGACAGTTCAATAAAGCGCGAAGGCCCCGCATCCAAGAAGCGGAACCGGTATTTACGGCGATCAACCGTCAAATAAGGTTTAATCTTAAAGTTAACGGTTTGCTGATCGCCAAGAATGCCTTCAATATTAAAGTTGTCAAAAAATAGCTGTCCGGTTTGATCCAGCACCTTGTCAGTAAACAGCAAAGGAATATCATATTGACCACTGGGTAACCTTAAACCGGTTGTTTCATCATCGGTATCCAGATTAATATCTTTACTGAAAAGGGTATAAAAAGAAGCCATACCTTTATAAACATTTTGCGACGTAAAATCCATCCGGTGGTCATGAAACCACAGCGTACTTTGGGTTTCTTGCCAATCACCCGGACACCATTTGCCATTAGGATGATAGGTTCCGGTTTTGTGGGTGCTGGCAAAACCGGCACGTATATTGGGATACCAATAGTCCCACCACTTACCGGAATCAAAAAAGCGCATCGGCCCGCCATCGGATTCTGGAGGATTATGAGCATTATGAAGATGCGGCGAACACTGATTGATGCCAAAGCCTTGTGTATCCCTGCCGTTTTTGGGCAAGCCATTGTACATGCGCATCAACACTGGCGAGCCATACTGCGCCTTTAAACGTAACACGCCGGTAGCAAAGTCGCCCTTGCTATTGGGATTAATATCAACGTAAGTCCATACCTTGGAATTAAAAGTAGGGTACTCAGCGGCAGAATAAAAATTCCAGTCAATCTCCTTGGCCATCAACTCATATTTGGTACAAGCAGCCAAGCCACCCAATTCATCCCAACGTTGATGCTCTTCTGTGCGCGCCTCGGTAAAATTCTCATAACCGCCAATGGGGCCATTGCCAGGGTTATAAAGGTTCTGGGTTTCCAGACACTGACCTTTTTCGGCCACGGGGCCCAAAAAATTACCCACAGAAACAGCCGTTTTAGGTATGGGCAGCGCCTCAGTCCAAGGCATAGTACACGGCGGACTGATCATGCCGTTCGTTGTCGCCGCTTCCGCCAGATTAGGCAGAAAATTACGCCCGCCTATGGCTGTCAGTCCACCCACGCCGGCAGTTAAACCCATTTTAAACAAATCCCGTCGCGATACTCCAGCCGCTTCTATGTCCCTGACTTCTTTCATGTAGCGTTCAACAATCTTCTCTTGCCGACTGAAGTTAGTCGCTTTTATAATTTTTTTAAACATGACACATTCCTCTTAAATTTAGACTATTGCGCTACAACGACTTACCTTGATTTAGTAAACTACAGGTTGGGTTATTAATTACGCAGTGGTAACGAGTACCTTTTTTAAATATTTTTTTATTGATTTGAACCTTTGATCATTACTCTGGAATTAATTACCAAGAAGATACAAAATGCCTTCTTGTTGGTTAATAAAGCATTCGACTGCTTGCTAACTGACGTTTGACGCCTTGCTGATTTTTTAAAACATGACACATTTCTCTCGTTTTTGACTTGCTACGCCCGCTCTATCGGTTGTGGTTTTAATAATGCAGTTTGGATTAGCGACCTACATTATTAATAACTTTTTTAAATATTTTCTGTTGCTTTGAACCTTTGGATATCACGTTGGAATTAATTATCAGCAACACACAAAAACCATTATTTATAGCCGACGGGGCTTCAACCTATTAAGAATCCAATCAATCAGGAATATCATTACTTAAGCAACGGCCATGCCATAACATTTAACCCAATGATTTTTATTAATTAAATGTTTTTTATACCTAAAAAAAACCGGTTTGATGATGGAGGTACTGTAATTTTTTTGATACACACGCGGGTAGATTTAAGAATCAGTCCGGAAATCACTGTAATAATTGTGTTACATAAAGACGGGGAAATTTGCAGGCCAAGTCTGGGAGGGACAAGCTGATTGCAGTACCGGATAACTGCAATAATGCGCCAATGATTTAGAAGACAAAACCTATTAAATACAGTGGGATGGGGAATTAATGAATGATTAACGGAGTTGCTACAATGCCTCTTTAAGCCCCTGAATGCGTGGGTAAAAAGACTGGATAGGATATTATTTTGAACTGTTACAAACTTAATACACCTCATACCACCACAAATGTGTCCAGACGTTTGTGGTGGTATTGATCAATTACTGAATAGTTACTTTAGAATTGCCCCCCATTACTCAAGCTTTGAAAACTATACAGCCTTCAAACGTTTCAGTGGGAGAGTACAAGGTTCGTTTTATAAGTCAAACTATTCAACTACTTAATGGATTTGGATTTTAACCAACGTTCCATTAGTTGTCCTCATACTATTTTTCAGCCCTTAACCTCCTTGCTACTGGCGTCCATATAAATAATCAACTCTTCAACTTCGCTATCACTGAGTCTTAAATTTGGCATCAATATTTTTTTGTAACGGTTATACAAATCCACGGCAATTGGATCTTTATCAGCCAGTACTTTATCAGGGGTTTTAATCCAACGCGTCAACCAAGCCCTATCACGCATTTTCGTCACTCCCTGTAAACCGGGACCCAAGCCATCTTCTTTGCCTATGCTATGACAGACTTCGCAGTTGGAACGGAACAGCGCCTCACCACTAGATTGAGCCGGAACTCTATCTGCCTCGTGGTTGCCCGTCAAAGTAGCTGTGGATTTGGTTTGTAACCGTGTTCCCAGTACACGCACCAAAGCTTTGGTTTCTTCAAAGGGTGAACGCTTGATCCACTGCCCTGCCTGTTCATTGCCCATCAAAATACTGATGCCATGTTCATTAAGCGCCTTTTCAGCCTGACCATCACTGCGATACATGCCCAGCTTTTGGCGTAATAAAGTGACATCTTCCGGACGACCGGTCAAAAATGTCCACCCCGGCCCTACGTTAAATCTTTCCGCATAGTCTTTTAATTCGTCAGGTTTATCCCTATCACCATCAATACTAATTGAATAAAACACCACATCCTTCCCCATACGGTCACCCAGCGCCTTTTGAACCTTTCGAAGTGCGGCGGTTTCCAGCGGGCAACTATCGGTGCAGCGTGTGTAGATAAAATTAATGGCAAACACTTTGTCCTTGATCAGATCGTCATAAAAACGAACTTTTTTACCGTCTTGGGTCACTAATTCCACATTCGGGAAATAGTTAACTCCCCAAGCCGAGCCTGGTGGGGCAGCCCATGCCAGGCTGCCCCCCAAGTTCACAGCGAGGCCGGTCAGTAAGATCAAGAAAGCTCTAACACCTGCACTTGCGATCTTCGCATTCATCGATATAACTCCTTAAACCAAACAACCTAGGGATTAGGTACGGATGTTACTGGAACATCTGCCGCACGTTGACCAAAAGTTGCCGGTATAACCAACTTCTTGGCCTGCGTGGTGGTAGTACTACCGGTGTCAGCCGTTGGCAGTTTGTAGGTTGTCCCAAAGCCGGGTGCATCATATTCCACACCACCCCACTCCGGATAAGGTGTGCGCACCCATTTGGCATGATCGGCATTTTCAACATCCCAACGCAACAACATGGCATGATCTTCGTGCTGGGTATTATGGCAATGTTGCACATAGGTTCCGGTAAAATCACGGACACGAATGGCTACATCGACATCGCCAGAGGAATTAATTTCAGGCCCGATACGATACATATCCTTACGACCCAGTCTTTCCCAAGGCGGCGGTGTTAAACCGTCGCGTTTGATGATTTGACCTTCCTCGAAATGAATGTGGGCAGGATGTGACCAACCAGCAGCGTTGTTAACCAAATGCCAAATTTCCACCGAATTTTTGGTTGGCGCTGCTGAAATACGGTCAATATCAGCATTCAGTCCCGGGCCGTCATCAGTAGCAATAGTCCACGGCAAACCATCAGTAACGGCATCCGGTTTTTTGCCGTAAATAAAGGTGCGATGTTTGGCAGAAGCCAGTTCAGCCGGTGTGAAGGTTGGTAACGGCAACAGCACTTTACCGGGTACGGTTTTCTTGGTTTTTGGGTCGATTACCGTTTCCGTGTACTCGGCAGGATTTAAACTGTTGTCAACTTGGCCGGCAGGTAACGGACGCAAACGGAACTCCATAAACTTGCCAATGGCCAAATCAGTGTCGTTGTAAGTGTTTTTCGCACCGTTAAAAGCATTAAAAGCGGCGGCTAAAGTAACCGGTTTGACCTTTGGTCCCGCTCCCGTTGTGTGTTCCATTAAGTTAACCAAATACACTTTACGGACACCTTTGGCATACAGTGGCGCAAAATCGACCACAATATCATAACGTTCGGCGATAGACTGTGTGGGCAAGCCCTGCCCCGCTGCCGCGTTGGGATAAGCTACCGCGTGCTGCATAAGATTACCGTCATTGGCAATCTGGTGGAACGGAACCTGAATACCGTTTTGATCGACCACGGCAATTTTCATATAGCGCGAGACACTACCGTTAAGTATGCGAAAACGATATTTACGGGCACGAACGTCCATATAAGGTTTGTAGACCCAATTCACCGTCATCACGTCACCCAGAAATCCATCGGTAATCAATGGATTAAAGTAAAGTTGACCAAACAGATCAAACGCCTTGTCAGCCAATACCAAATTGACGTCATAATCGCGGTTACCCCAACTTTTCGCGGTGCCACTCGGTAGACGCAGGTTAACGCCGTCATTGATTTCCTCATTGCCGCGATCAATCGCACTGTAATAGTTCATCATCGCCGCGTTGCCTTTGTAGACATTTTGCGCAGTGAAATCAAGCATGTGGTCATGGAACCAATGAGTACTCATGGTTTCACGGTAATCACCGGGAACTTGGATAGTACCCGTTGCAGGACAAGTCACTTTGTCTATAACCTCTCCCGGCGTACAAGGCATTGCTGCACGCTTGTCGCTTGCTGCTGTATTAATACTATCGTGACCGGCCAATACCATCGGCCAACGATAGTCATAATACTGCCCAGGATAGAAGTAAGCACCCGCAAAGCCGTCACTTTCAGCAGGATTGTGACCATTGTGTTCATGAGTACTGATGGTATGGGTACCGAAACCATTATTGGTGGCTTGGTCAATTGGCAACGCATTATGATGACGGAACAAAATGGTTTCACCGTAACGAGCCATCAACAATTTGGGTGGTATAGTGCCATCAAAAGTCCATACCGAGTTTTTGTCCTGAACCGGCATTAAAGGATGAACCTGGACATCAATGCCCTTGGTTGTACCTTCAAATTGCGGAAGATAACCTGTTGCGCTGACCTCAGTGGGGGCAAACTTATCCCCTGCCAGCGTGCCGGCAAGCGGCCCGCCCGGTAGATAGGGAGAAGTCACCGTATTATAATTAAGCCCCCCCGGGCCAAACTCACTCCATTTGCCAACGGTCTGACTATAGCCATGTAACTGGAACTTGTCGCGAGCCCCGCCGCTGGTTCGAGCACCGGCTTGGATGGCTTGAAAAAACTTTACCGGTTGGAACTCATTCCAACGTTGATGTTTAAAATCATCTTCACCCGGACGACCATCCATAGGCATGGATAACAATCCGGTAGTGTTTGGATCGCAAGCTTTAATATCATCTGACCAAGGATTGGCGTAGATAAATTTACCGTTTTCATCCTTTTCGGTGTGAGCTAATTCATTTGGTAATGGATACAATGCTTTATTTTTAATAATCGAATCAAGGCCGGTATTATCAACATTACCGGTGCAGTCTGTATTACCAGCCGAATCAAAAGGTCGTGGCAGTGTTGTTTTACTAATATCCACTTTAGAAAGACCATTGGAGTCTTTGTAATCCTGTAAACCAAACTCCTCGAATAGTACTACGCGAGCACTAAAAGGTTTGGCACCGAATAACGGACTGGGTTGGCTGAGTCCGGAGGGAACCGTCAATACCCCTGCATCCGCTGGACTAGTTGACAGTAAACTACCCGTCAATAAGGCGATAGCCATACCTAAATTTGAGGCTGGATTCCTTTCATTAATAGCAAAATCGATGCTGGCTAGTGCTGGATTTGTAGCAGGCTGGCAAAAACCCCGATTTGGAACTTTATCAGCTAACTTCTTACATCGTATTTCAGTATTTTTATTTACACTAAAATTATTAGTGTTGTTCATGGCTTTTCCTCTCATAAAAGAATTTAAAAAACTGCGCCAGTGCGCAACTATTTCTAAACTAATTCAACTATACTTTGCTTTAAGGTAAGGCTGAATAAACTCAGAAGGGGTGGTGTGGGGTGCTCAACGCACCTAAATTTAAAAGTCTGTTTACTTTTTATTACCAAATCAATTGCGGATGTTATTTAAACGGCATCCAGCACAGCCCGAAACCCTGAGTTAATAACGGATTCCGGGAACATGCATAAGCGCCATTCTAAAAACATCTCATCTAACAAGGTTTACATCAGTATTTTGCGTAATTATTCAGCCCCCTTTTTTTCAAAGAGAGGAGCTGAATACTTACTATTTTGCTTACTAAACAAGGCCATTTAAAAAAATGGACTTTACACACTTACGATAGTGATTTTTATTACCTTACAGTCACGCTGATATTTTCCAACTTATTACCGGTAGCTGAAGATCTCAAACTGATCGGTGTTGAAGTGCAGGCCTTACCCGATTGTTGAAATGACTGCCAGATACCATTAATCACAGGAACAGGTGCATTAAAGGTATTACTGTTCAGATTAAGCGGAACAGTAGCCGTCGAATATAACTGGATTTGATTATTGGTAGAGATAGAACTCGAACCTTCTATCAGCCAATCACCGGTTGTTGCACTTACCCTCGTGCACTCAGCCCTGGTAACCGAAACAGCAGGTTGAGTTACAATCAAGTTCAGATTGGCGACAGTCACCGTAAAACTTGCGCTGCTGCTATTACCGGCAAGATCGCTAACCGAACATCTGACTGTATTCGAACCAACCGGGAAAGTAGTTCCGGAAGCTGGCGCACAACCAACACCGGCAGGATTGACACCAGAGAAGGTATCAACGGCACTAGGTGCGGTGTAAGTCACTACAGCACCGATTGTGCCAGTAGCAATCTTTGTTATCGCCGCTGGAACACCGATAAAGGTAGGCAGTGTCGTATCTACTTTTATACTGGGCGTGGTCACTACGGCTGCCGTACCACCTGCACTGGCTGCCAAACAGGAAAATGTTTGACCTGCTGACGTGGTATTACCTACGAGAGGTGTATTAGTACAACCCACTTTGGATGAAATAGCCGACTCTGCATCAGTCACTGACCAGGCAACGCCCGGTGCCGTTTTATACCATCCGGATGCGCCAGGCGCGGTCGGTGTAACCTGATAACTAACTAAGGGCGGAGTCTGATCAGCGGTGACAGTCACTACAAAACCGGCTCTGCTGCTATTGCCGGCAAGGTCGCTAACTGAACAGTTAACGGGAGTGGATCCGATAGCGAAAGTAGCTCCGGAAGCCGGTGCACAACTAACGCCGGACGGACTGATGCCAGAGAAGGTATCTGTGGCAGTCGGTGCGGTGTAAGTTACCACTGCGCCGCTCAATCCCGTTGCTGCTTTTGTGATCACGGTCGGAACACCGATAAAAGTTGGCAAAGTAGTATCTACATTAATCACTGGCGTTATTACGGGCCCCGTAGTGCCACCGGCACTGGTTGCCGTACACGAAAGTGTCTGACCATTAACAGGCACCAAACTACATCCCACTTTGGACGAAATAGCCGACTCTGCATCAGTCACAGACCAGGCAACACTCGGTGTCGTTTTATACCAACCGGAGGCAAGTGCAACCGGTGAAAGCTGGTAGCTGACTAGCGGCGCGGTCTGATCGGCAACAGTCACAGTAAAGCTGGTGCTGCTGCTATTGCCGGCAAGGTCGCTAACCGAACAGTTAACAGGAGTAGACCCGATAGCGAATGTAGATCCGGAAGCCGGTGCACAACTCACACCAGCAGGACTGACACCGGAGAAAGTATCTACGGCAGTCGGTGCTGTGTAAGTTACCACGGCGCCGGTCAACCCCGTTGCTGCTTTTGTGATCGCGACCGGAACACCTGCAAATACCGGCGGCAAGGCATCCACTTTTAGTACGGGGGTATTTACGGCAAGTGCCGTTCCACCGGCACTGGTCGCTGCACAAGAAAACAATTGACCTGCAGCAGTTGTATTATTGACCAATGGTGCATTAATACAGCCAACCTTGGACGAAATGGCCGACTCTAAATCCGTCACCGACCAAGTTAAGCTCGGTGCAGTCTGATACCAGCCGGATACGCCAGGGGCTGACGGTGTAATCAAAAAGCTGATTTTAGGCGGCGTGATATCTGTAATCAGGCTCTTGAGCAAAAAAGCATGACGTTCACCATTAACCATACCCACGCCGGTAATGTAAGTGCCATCATCACTAATAGCTTGTGCTTCCATAAGTGTCCAGCCGCTGGCCGGGTCAATCAAGGTATTAAGATCCTGAAGACCCAAACCACTTTGCCATAGAAAAGCTTTCTGAACGGCATTATTGACGGTAGTCGAAACACCAACCACATCACCGTTTCTGCTAATACCATGTGCTTCACTAAAAGTACCGCCCAAGGTGCCCAAATCCTTCATCTGCGGAAGCTGGTTAGGCTGCCACAAAAAGGCATGCTGCGCAGCATCCAGTGCTGTTGTGGCGCTACCCGCTACCTCGCCAAGTATATTAATACCATAAGCGGCACTATGATTACCGCCTAAAGTACCCAAATCTTTTTTGGTACCGTTGGTCCACAAGACCGCATGAGTAGCTTTGTTACCAGTTAAAGACGAGAAGCCGGCTACGTCACCGGTCGCGTTGATAACAGTACCGTAACTGTTACCAGTTCCATCAAGAGTACCCAAATCCGTTATCACCCCGGTATTCTGCCAAATAACTGCATGCTCGGTTCCAACAGAAGTAGACGAAAAGCCAGTAGCCTGCCCCCTGTCATTAATCGAAAATGCCCTACTGTTACCTAAAGCAACCAGTGCTTTGAGATCCTTAAGTTTAACCAGTGGCGGCGCTGCACCACCATCCCATTGAAACGCATGGTAAACCGTATCCCCCAAAAGCGTTGAGGAACCGACGACCTGCCCCAGATTATTAATGCTATAGGCTTGACTGTAACTCCCTCCCAAACTGGCGAGATCTTGCGGCGAAGACAGAGCCTGACCAACGATAGCGTGCTCGGGACCATTACCGACAAGATGCGAAAAGCCACTGACCAAACCACTGTTATTAACACCCAAGCCCATGCTATACATACCTCCCAAACTGCCAAGGTCGGAAACACTGTACAGGGGAGCTGCATTGGCTACGGCAAAGGGCAAGCAAGTTCCAAGACAAACCGTCCATAAAAAATTGTTTTGTGCGGGTTTAGTTCTCATGATTATTTTCCTTAGAAAGCGGCCAGAGGCACAAAAGCGAAATGGTCTGCAATCCAGGCGCGTGCTTCTGTTGTAGATCCGATTTCACCGGATGTAATTAAGGTGACATCGGTAAAACCGGCCGTGTCTTCTACTCCAACCAAGGTCGGGATACCACCCCTTAGCACCTGTATCGGAGTTGTTTGACGATTCACGAGGAACTGAATACCGCTAACAGAAGGCGCACCAACCTGCCCCGCATCAACTAACATCCCGAATTGCGCCACCCGCTGTTTAAAATGAACATTTACCACCCGACCGGTAGTATCACCTGGAATAATTTGGCCTAACGCGTTAGTGCTCGAAGAAAGAAAGTTGGCTCCCTGAGTTTCAAGAAACAGTGATTTCAAAGCTTTACTTAACGGATAAACAGGAATATTTGAAGGTAT
>CAIMDR010000743.1 GCA_903839795.1 uncultured Methylococcaceae bacterium
GATATGCTTTATCAAACAGCGCATTTTGGGGCTGATTCGTTTGTACATATTCATATAAAATAGCGACAACCGCCTCTTGTGGCGTTTGATAAGTCACTGATCCGCTAGTTACGGCATAGCCACTCTTGCCAGATAATATATCAGACAAGGTACTTTTACCGGAACCGTTGGGGCTCACGATGGCATGAATTTCACCGGCTTTTATTTCAAGATTAATGCCTTTGAATTTGTTTATCGTTGACGTTGACGGTTAAATTTTTAATACTGAGCATAAAAGTTCCAATTGTTTTTTAATGTTGCTTAACGAGCTATTTTCTTGAAGAATTATTCATAATGCGTCCACATCCGCAAAACGTGAACCTCTTTTTCTGCTTCAACAACCTGATAAACCAAGCGATGTTGAATAGAGATGCGTCGGGAATAAAAGCCATGCAAGTTCCCAACCAATTTTTCATAAGGCGGTGGTGTGCCAAAAGGATTTTCAGTCAAAAGTTGCAATAATTTTTCGGCTTGTGGTTTCAAAGCTGCTTGGGCAATTTTTTTTGCATCTTTGATCGCCAAACGACTCAAGATAACTTGCCACGTCACCAGTCTAAATCCTGAAGACGGATGCCATTGTCCGGTGATTCATTAGCCACCTCATGAATACTGTCCACCATGCCAGGAATTTGGTTAAGAAACAGCGTTTCTTCAATCGCCTGCCAATCTTCGGCGCTAACAATCACAAAGTTGTTACCGTCACGTTGTTTAACGTGCAAGGTCTCATGGCTTGCAAAACAAGGCTCTATTTCCTTCGGTAAATTCTTGCGTAGCTTGGTCGCGGTGGTTTCGAGCATTGTTATTACCTTTGTGTGTTCAAAGTGTTTGGCTTAATTCGATGAATTACAACTTACTTCATTCGTATTTACAGTGTTAACTGCTGAATCTCGCATAAAAACTTCTCTGCTGTTTTAAGATATGCAATGGTTGCTTCCATATCAATGCAGCCATCTTTAACTTTCCTATAATCTTCTTCGGCCATAATTACAGTCACGCGCTCCATTGTGTGTCTAATATCAAAGTTAACTCTCAAAAATAGAACGTGATAACTGAGCCTGCCTGATAATCGATGTTAAGGTTCCGGCTTTAAGTTCTTTATGTTGCGGAACAGGCACGGTAATTGTTGATGTATCAATTTGTTTTTGCATAATGGCATGACTGCCTTTTTGCCGCACCTGCTCAAAACCATGAGCCAATAAAATCAAACAAACTTCTTTACCCGATAAAACCCTCAGCTTACCCAAAGGCAACCTCCATTGAGGAAATATAGGTTTCACCATAATAGCGTTGTTTAATTTCTTCCGCTGAGGCGCATTCAAAGAATAATTCCACTGCTTCCTTTAGGTTATCCTTTGCTTCTTCAATATTAGAACCTTGGCTGGCAATATCCAATTCAGGACACAAAGACACATAAATATCATCTTCTTTGTGAATAATGGCGGTGAGTTGTTTATAACGCATAGAAGCCCCTCTTTCTTATAGATACTTAAATTTTAAGGAAAAAACTTATAAATTTCTCGTCTGTGCATGACGGTTTTTACCGTAATACTTTCATTTTCAATCACTAAGCCCAGTCCAGTCGGTAATTGCCAAATCTGACTTCCATCAAACTTTAACCAAAGTCGCATAGTATTTCTTTGCATCTTCAATGCTCATAACGTCACTTTCATCATCCTTTATAAACTGGACTAAAGCGTAATTCTCCAAAACATTTTCGATTTTCTCGAAGGTCGCTATATCAAGCTGTACAGCCACTTTTTGATTAGCCTCATCAACAATGTATTGTCTTTTTAATTCCATGATCTTACCCCCAAAAAGTAACACCAAGAAAAGCATTGATTTTAAAGGTTTTTAATTAGTAAAGTTGGAAATTTAATATCTGAAAGTCTATAGAGCATAGTTAATTACCTGATTTATCTTGTATTTAATAACGCTTAATGGACTTGCGACTTTTCAAACAATGCCAAACATTGAAGCTTTATAGTGTCGCAAATAGTATGTAGAGGTAAATGGCTTAAATTTTTTGTATCGAATGGATTTTGTAACTCAATACCAATTCTATCCAAAGACAGTAATGGATAAGCAACCAGAAAAAAAACAAATACCGTACTAAATCCCGCCTTTTCTATTAAAGAAAAAGGCAGTAATAATAAAAAAATAAAAATAAATCGTCGGGTTTTAATTGCATAAACTAATGGCATAGGAGTTTTTAAAATTCTTTCACAACCGCCAATATAATCAACCAGTAAAACTCTCTGTCCTTCCAAAATCTGAAAAGTGAACCCGTCTATTTGGTGCGTAAACCTGGCTTTCTCCAATAATGCAGCTATTTTACTCGCAACAAACAAGGGCTTGTGCACAGCAGAATTTAGGGCCTCAATATCCTCCACGCTTAGTAAATCGTGTAAATTATCGAAGTGACTGCCATTGCGTAATGATTCTTTAACCGCAGAAGAAAATGTAACCGTCCATTTCAACATCTCTTCACGCCAAACGCCTTCTTGAGGCCCATAATTTAAAGCGCCAATGACGAGATTTCTGCTTTGATTGTTGATACCGCCCCATATCTTGCGAGCCTCCCACCAACGTTCATGACCCGCATTAGTTCTAAATACCAGTACCAGGCCAAGCACAACGCCGGTATATTCAAATGGAGTCACCTCCAAATGAGGCAATGGCAGCCAGTAATAATCAAGCATCACCAATAGTAACGGATAACAAGACATTAACAGTAGTGCCGGTAAAATACGCGGCGTCACTGAACCCTTCCACATTAAGGCGCCAAGCAAAAAACCTGGAGATTCATCTTTATTGCTATGCAACTTTACCGAATTTTTCATATTGATAACCTTAATCCACCAATTAGAAGCTAACCCACCGAACCTTCCAGACTCAAGCCCAGCAATGCTTGCGCTTCTACCGCAAATTCCATTGGCAGCTCCTTAAACACTTCTTTACAAAAACCGTTAACAATCATGGACACCGCATCTTCTGCTGAAAGTCCGCGTTGCTGACAAAAAAACAACTGATCTTCGCTGATTTTTGAAGTGGTCGCTTCATGCTCAACCTGTGCAGAAGGTTGCTTAACTTCTATATAAGGAAACGTATGCGCACCGCATTTATCGCCAACCAACAAAGAATCGCACTGGGTATAATTACGGGCATTTTCAGCACTTTTTAAAACCTTGACCAAACCACGATAGGTGTTTTGTGCTTTACCCGCCGAGATGCCCTTGGACACAATCGTGCTGCGGGTGTTTTTACCAATATGAATCATCTTGGTGCCGGTATCGGCTTGCTGATAATTATTGGTCAGCGCTACCGAATAAAATTCACCAACGGCATTATCACCCGTCAATATACAACTAGGGTATTTCCAGGTAATCGCCGAACCGGTTTCCACCTGTGTCCAGGACACCTTGGAATTATCGCCACGACAATCGGCGCGTTTGGTAACAAAGTTATAAATACCACCGAGGCCGTTTTTATCACCCGGATACCAGTTTTGCACAGTCGAATATTTGATAACGGCATCTTTCATCGCTATCAATTCAACTACCGCCGCATGTAGCTGATTTTCATCACGCATGGGCGCGGTGCAGCCTTCAAGATAGCTGACATGACTGCCTTCATCGGCAATAATCAGAGTCCGTTCAAATTGCCCGGTATTGGCGGCGTTAATTCTGAAATACGTTGATAACTCCATCGGACAACGCACGCCTTTGGGAATATAAACAAACGATCCATCGGTAAATACAGCGGCATTTAAAGCGGCAAAATAATTATCGGTATGCGGCACGACTGATCCCAGATACTGCTTAATCAACTCAGGATGCTCGCGCAACGCTTCAGAAATAGGGCAAAAAATAACCCCCGCATCTTTCAGCTTGCCTTTAAAAGTCGTTGCCACCGATACGCTATCAAAAACAGCATCAACCGCGACACCGGCCAAACGCTCCTGCTCGTCCAGTGGAATACCCAGCTTTTTATAAGCTTCCAGAATTTGTGGATCGATTTCATCGAGACTTTTGGGGCCATCTTCCTTGCGTTTGGGCGCAGAATAATAACTGATCGCTTGATAATCTATCGGGGTAAAATTAACAAATGCCCACTCTGGAGATTTCAGGGTTTGCCAATGCCGGAAGGCTTTTAACCGATACTCCAGCATAAACTCAGGCTCATTCTTGACCTTCGACAGCTTATGAATGACTGCTTCATCCAATCCTGGAGGAAATGTATCGGTCTCCAATTCAGTCACAAACCCCTGTTTGTATTCCTGATTGATAAGGGTGTTGATTTCTTGTGTGCTTGCTGACATAAAAAACTCTCTAAATCTAACGATATAAACTGGCGACGGGAATCAAGATTTCCTGTTTCCAGGCTGAATCCTGCGAAAGAACCGGCCTAATCATATCTGCCAACGTCACTGATTCTAAGGCATTATGAATGGCTTGATTAATTAAACTCCAGTTGCCGCGAATGTCACAACCCGCTGCCTGCTCGCAGCCCTGCTGAGAAATACTGCATTCGGTTAACGCAATCGGCCCTTCCAAAGCACTAATAACAGCTGCAACGGTAATTTTTTCTGGCGCTCTGGCTAACGTATAACCGCCCTTGGCACCGCGAGTAGAAATCAGTAACTTGGCGTTGACCAACAGCTTAAGAATCTTACTCACCGTGGGCAGAGCAATGCCGGTTACTGAGGCTATTTCCATAGCGGCATGCATCTGTGTATCATCTCTGGCCATAAAGCTTAAAATGACTGTTGCATAATCTGTTAATTTACTTAACCGTAACATATCTGCTCCAAATAATTGTGTACCATTATAGTACTATTTAATTTCGCAGTAAAGTACTTGGTAATTATCAAATAACTAAGGCCATTGTCGGCACCCTTATTTTTGCTTATAAAACACCCGACGGACAGACGGACTGTTTTTTTGTTTCAGGCTCTAAAGCTTGCCAATTAATAGCTTGACCGTATAATTGCAGACCATTGTAAACGGCTTGGTAACGATAGCCTTAAGGAACACATAATTCATGGGGATTCTCAGCCTACTGCTTTGGACTCCGGCTGCCGGAGTCTTACTTCTGGTGTTTATTCCCGGCCAGAATACCCACGCAATTCGCACACTTGCGAACATGACAACCACCTTTGCATTTTTGCTAAGTTGCGGGTTGGTCAGTTTGTATGACCAACATAATGCCTCGCTACAATTCAGTGAGTATTTTCCACTTAATCCCGACCTTGGTAGCGCTTACGCCTTGGGTATTGACGGTTTATCCTTGCCCATGCTGGTTTTGGCAACGTTACTTACGTCTATTGCCTTACTGGCTTCTTTTACAATTTCCAGCAGCGTTAAAGGTTATCATATTTGTATCCTGTTACTTGAATTCGGCATGTTAGGCGTGTTTCTGGCACAGGATTGGGCGCTATTTTATATATTTTGGGAAGTGACTTTAATCCCGCTATTTTTTCTTATTGGTCGCTGGGGCGGCAAACGTCGTCATGCGGCC
This sequence comes from uncultured Methylococcaceae bacterium, assembly GCA_903839795.1. Taxonomy (GTDB): domain Bacteria; phylum Pseudomonadota; class Gammaproteobacteria; order Methylococcales; family Methylomonadaceae; genus Methylobacter_C. Next base: position 5,557 of record CAIMDR010000743.1, read on the forward strand.
AGTCTTAATTTTGTGCTCTACACCATGGGCGGTTCGGTTTTTATGCTCATTAGTTTACTGGCGATTAGCCAGTATGATCTTGAACACAGCGGGTCTTTAATGACCACTATGCATCAGGCCGCTCAAGACATGCCCCGGTTTGAGCAGGTTTTAGTACTGCTTGGTTTTTTGTGTGGCTTTGGCGTTAAAATGCCTATTTTTCCACTGCACGGCTGGCTACCGTTAGCGCATGTTGAAGCACCCAGTCCCATCAGTATTCTGCTTTCAGGCATTTTACTAAAAATGGGGGCTTATGGCCTGATACGGGTAGTCACCATGTTGCCGGAAGCTGCGCATATCTTACAACCCTTCCTGGTTTTTCTGGCGTTGTTTGGAATGCTTTATGGTGGCTTGCTGGCTTGGCGGCAAAGTGACCTTAAAGCCATGATTGCTTATTCTTCAGTCAGTCACATGGGCATTGTTTTATTAGGTATTGCCACCTTAAATGAAACAGGATTGACCGGTGCAGTCTTGCAAATGACGGCTCACGGCCTGATTGCCGCCGCACTGTTTCTGTTGGTAGGACTCCTTTATGAACGCACCCACACCCGCAACATTCAGGATTACAGTTCACTGGTTCAGGTAATGCCGCGCTTTGCCCTGCTCATGACCTTAACATTACTGGCAGCAATGGGACTACCGGGCTCGGTTGGATTTATTGCCGAACTGCATGCACTGATCGGCGGCTTTCAACAATGGGGCGGCTTGATGGTATTTTTCAGCATCAGTATTTTGATTAGTGCCGCTTATGCCATGCGTACTATCGGACTTTTGTTTACAGGCACGGTAAAACCCCAAATGCAGGACATTGCCGACCTGAAACCTTCAGAAATTTTAGCGGCGGGATTATTGGTTACCGGTATTGTGTTATTCGGCCTTTTGCCGGCATCATTAATTGAGCTATCAGCGACTACCATTACGCAGATGAACCACCAAATCAGCCAACGGCTTTTATAGTCACTCGCCATGCAAAAAACCGCTAATCACCGCGAACAAATCATAGCCTCGCTAAACCTTATGGATCATGTCCTGCCCGGTCAAGCGCCGATTCTTGATTTCGTGCATCACAATACCTTGCATGGATTTCAGCATTTACCGTTTGAAGAGGCACTGGCAACCTTCGAAGCATTAACCGGTATTTGCGCTTATCTCCCTGAAACACAAACCCGCCTTTTTTATCAGCAAGGGCGCATTAATGACAGTGACTTGTCCACGGCTCTGGCAAAGAATCCAAGATTACAGACAGAGCAAACCGTCTGCATATTAAATGACCGTATTATCACGCGAAAAGATATTTATACGCTTGCGCTCTTATTTGACTTTAACGGTCTTTCCGCTAGCCAGTTAAATTGGCAGATAGAAGAATTAAGTGCTTTAAGTTCAGTTCAAGCTGATGTCCCTCAGTCTGAGGGACATCAGTTATTTGCAGAAAACACGCCTCAACACACGTTTATCAAATCACTATGGGAAGGTATCTTAACCCGACTTGATTTACAACAAACCGTGTTGCACCCCGAGGCGTTACTTGATTTATCGCTGGAACAAGCTGAAGAATGGCTGACTGCCTATCAAGACATGCCGCAACCTGTAGATAATTTGCAGGGTAATGACACCACAGTGTTGGATGAATTATTATCCCAAGTGGGCGATGGTATCACCTTGCGTGGCTTTATCCTCGCCTTAAGCGGAATTGACAGCCTCGACTCCGTTCGTCCGCAACTAATACGCATCTGTGCATCGGCGATGGATGAAGGCGTTGCGGCATGGCATACACCTGAACGGAGTCATTTAGGCCTTTACGCTGCCTGGCGGGCAACACTACCCTATGACGCCAATCCTTTTTTTCACGAACTGCCTGACTGGCAACAGATACTGTCTGAACTGCCTGAGGATGCCATCGACGCAATCATCCTGCAACTGACTCAATTAGAAATACCGCCAACAAAATGGCCAGGTTATCTCCGTAGACTGGCACTTGAATTACCTGGCTGGTCAGGACTTATTAACTGGCGACAACACCACCCTGATTACCAGACAACGAACGATGCGGCACCCAAGTTGGCCGATTATCTCGCCATTCGACTAACGCTGGACAGGTTATGGTTGAATCAAATCTGCCGGGACATCTGGAAGTGTGAAGCAAAAATTGGCTCACTTCGCGCTTATTTTCGTAAAAACCTGCCTGAATTTACGGTGCGCAGAAGTGTGTACCAAGGCAATTTGCCGGAATACCTGACTCGACTGGCCGAATCATTAATCATTCAAGCAACTCCCGAACGACACGACCGCACTGATTGGCAACAACTTGCCAAGCTAATTTTAACTTGGCAGTGCAGTCCGTTAACTGAAAGCAACGCAGGACTTACGCTACATAACAGTGGTTGGCGTTTGTTTCGTTTATGTCAGCATTTGGGGCTTAATGCCGAACACCTGCAAACGCTGCAAAAAACCGATTGTCTGGCGATGCTAACCTTACTGGATGAATTTACCGTCACCGAACGCAGTAAAGTTTGGCTTGATGCTTACGAAAACAATTACCGTGACAGCTTTTTTCAGGCATTGCGTGCCAATCATAATCGTGGTCGTTGGGCTAAACGCAAAAATCGTCCCGATGCGCAGATTATATTCTGCATGGATGACCGCGAAGAAGGTTTTCGCCGCCATCTTGAAGAATTTAATCCCGCCATTGAAACGCTGGGGGCAGCCGGATTTTTTGGCGTCGCCATGAATTACCAAGGTCTGGATGACAATAAAGTGACCGCACTGTGTCCGGTGGTAGTGACGCCTGCGCACGAAGTTAAGGAAGTGGCGCGTACCGGAAACAATAAAGTCTTAGCCACTCATAACCGTGGACGCAAACGCAAGCAGCGACTTGCCAATTGGCTACAGAATGGTTTACGTCGTAACCTGCTAGTATCGCATCCGGTTATTGATGTGATTGCGCCACTGACGTTACTGAACCTGCTGGCAAAGTCACTGCTGCCAAAAGCGCACTACCATTTGCTGTCAAACATGACACAGCAGCTATCGCCACCAGTTAAGACTCAACTCAATTTTACCTCAACGGATAACCTGACCGTTGCTTCGCCGGAGCATCCCAAATCGGGCTTTACCGATAACGAACAGGCCGACCGTGTTGCCGGTTTACTGCGAAATACAGGATTGACTTACGGCTTTGCCGAATTAGTCATATTGATGGGGCATGGTTCTATCAGCCAGAATAATCCGCATTTAGCGGCTTATGATTGCGGCGCTTGCAGTGGCCGTCATGGTGGACCCAATGGTCGGGTATTCGCAGCGATGGCCAATCGTCCGGAAATACGCAACCTATTGATCGAACGCGGCATCATTATTCCATCCGATACTTGGTTTATCGGTGCCGAACACAACACCTGTAATGAAGCCATCAGTTGGTTCGATCTAACCGACCTGCCAACAGAGAGACGACACAGCCTGGAAAAATTACAACAGGCATTGCACCATGCTCAACTGATGTCGGCGCACGAACGCTGTCGCCGACTTGCTTCTGCACCGCGAAAACCAACACCCAAACAGGCCTTGGCGCATATACAGGAACGTGCCGCCGACTTCTCGCAAGCCAGACCAGAACTGGGACACGCAACTAATGCAGCAGCATTGGTCGGCAGAAGATCACTGACGCAGGGTGCGTTTTTTGATCGGCGCGTATTTTTAATTTCTTATGATCCCACTCAAGACCCTGACGGGAACATTCTTGAAGGCATTTTGCTGGCAGTGGGTCCGGTAGGGGCAGGTATTAATCTGGAATATTATTTTTCCACCGTTAATAACGAAAACTTTGGATGTGGCTCTAAAGTGCCGCATAACGTAACCGGATTTTTTGGCGTCATGGAAGGAGCCAGCAGTGATTTACGCACCGGCCTGCCGCAGCAAATGATTGAAATCCATGAAGCAATGCGCCTGCAACTGTTGGTAGAAGCAAAAACATCGGTACTGGAACGTATTTATGCAGACCAGGAGAGTTTACGAGAACTAATAGCCGGTGGCTGGCTTCATTTAAGCACCAAAGATCCGGACAGCGGTGAAATTTTTATTTTTGAGCGTGGGACAGGATTTTTGCTTTGGCAAGCTGAAGAAAAAAACGTGCCCCTCTGCGACAATTCTCAGGATTGTTACCAAGATCAAACATTACCTGTCCCGCCCAGACTGATTAGACAGCCACTTCGACAGGCTCAGGACAGGCCTGAAATAATGGGACTATAGAATAATGAAGATAAGCATCTACTTAAGCCGCTTAATTAGTCAATCACGAAGACACACCATTTTTACCTTGGTTTTTCTTCGTGAACTTCGTGTCTTCGTGGTGAGTAACGCTCTATTAATGCGGAAAGGAGCTTTAGAATTATGGATGCCTTAGTCGCTCTAATCCCTTTACTACCCTTTATCGCGGCCGCACTAATCGGCGTCGGCCAGTTATCAGGCGTACTTCGCGGTGAAGCCAGTGAAAGCACAACGGCAATTATCGCTACCTGGACTATCAGCATGTCCTGCCTGCTGGCCTTGGTATTGCTGGGTGCTGACTTACTCAACAAAAACACGGGGCAATTGAATGTAGGGCAATGGCTAAGCAGTGATACTTTAAGCATTCCGGTAAACTTTATCACCACGGGATTTAATGTCAGATTAGCCGCTTTGTTTTCAGTACTGTTAGTTATCATCATGCGTTTTTCGATCAATTACATGCACAGGGAAAGAGGCTTCCACCGCTTTTTCTTTATTTTGAGCCTGTTTGCTTCGGGTATGCTGTTACTGGTGTTATCGGGAAATGCAGTCGGTACTTTTTTCGGCTGGGAGATTGCCGGACTCTGTTCTTACCTGTTGATCGCCTACGCCTACCAGCGTCCGATTGCGACTATCAATGCCACGCGGGTTTTTATCACTAACCGAATCGGTGATACAGGGTTTATTCTGGGGATAGCATTAAGCTATTCCTGGGCAGACAGCATTAACTGGAACGATTTAAATGCCGTTTCGGCGCAACTCAGCAGGGGTGAAGCGACCGGAATTGCGCTGTGTTTTACTCTGGCGGCATTTGCGAAATCTGCGCAACTACCTTTTACGCCCTGGTTGGCACGGGCGATGGAAGGGCCAACACCCTCAAGTGCCGTATTTTATGGCGCGATTATGATTCATGCCGGTGTTTATCTTGTCTGTGTGTTACAACCCGTTTTTGAACAAGCACCCTTTGCTATGGCGTTGCTCGCAGTAGTCGGGGGCATAACGGCGATTTATAGCTTTATCGTTGGCTTAACCCAGACTGATGTGAAGAGTTCACAGGTTTTTGCCACATCAGGTCAGTTGGGACTTATGTTTCTGGCCTGTGGCTTGGGCTTTTGGCAACTGGCCAGTTGGCATCTTTGCGCCCATGCGGTAGTCCGTTGCTATCTATTTTTAACCGCGCCATCATTGATGCACACTGTACTGGGCAATCCAGTAAAACCGGTTACGCCGGTCATCGCCAGACTGCGCTGGACTTACATTGCATCATTACAGCGTTTCTGGCTGGATCAAATTACCGATTGGACTTTGGTGAGACCGCTTCGACGACTGGCACACGATCTTAGCTATTTTGACGACCATATTATTGATCACATAATGGGTATGCCTGCTCCCGCTATTCGTACCCTGTCATCACTGGCACAACAGGAAGAAAAAATACTCGGTGCCCGACTGGATAATGACGCAGATCAATTTGCCCAAGGCAGTGGTCTGGCGGGCAAACTTACCGAATGGTTTGCCGCCATCATGCACGGGTTTGAAGACCGCTTTGTGTTACGCGGCATCAACAAAGACGCCATTATGCAAGGTCGAAAACTGGGGCACGCTGCCAATAAATTTGAGCAGTTAATCTTAAGGCCGCGTTATCTGGTTCTGTTTGTATTAATAACCTTGTTGATTGTATTTTAAAATACTAATGGTACAGCCCATGACCGACAGAGAAACATCGGTTAACAGATTATCAAAAACATTTTATTTACCACGAAGACACGAAGGACACGAAGTTTTTTTCTTCGTGTCCTTCGTGTCTTTGCGGTGATAATCTTTTAAATTTTATCAATCGATTTATTGTGGATTTACC
>CAIMDR010000744.1 GCA_903839795.1 uncultured Methylococcaceae bacterium
GGAAACTGAATACTTACAAAAATACTTACGCCAAAATTCTTATTGATGCTCAAAGTAATTGTAAGGGTAGCGGTAGTTGGTTAGTAAAAATAACAGAATAGCTTAATAAGTTGGTTGGTTCAGGCGCTTGAATGATTGTAATTATGTAATTATTCAGTACCCCTCTTTGACAAAGAGGGGTTAGGGGAGATTTTATTAGATAAATCCCCCTCTGCCCCCTCGCTTTGCTCTCCCCCTTTGTCAAAGGGGGAGGTGAACAACTACAAAATTTTCTACCCCTACGATTTCGCCATCAGAATTGCGCCATTCGATATTTACAGGGCTTCCAAATACCGTAGGGACAGATAGTTCCTGCCCGCTGTTATGCTGCCTGTTATCAGGGTAGAAAATTTTCTACCCCTACGGATTTGCCTTGATAGTGCAAACTATCACCCGTTAAATCACAGGCTTTATTAAGTGATTCAAGGTGCAAATTTTAATTAATCAGCATGCGTGTTAGAGGGCTGTCGCCTGTCACAGATAACACTTTATCGGCATCCGTTTCGGTGCACTGCTCCATAAGAACCGATAGTTGACTTACCTGTTCTTTATGTTGCTGGGCCAAGTTTTCAATGGTACTTAACACCTCCCCATCTATCAGGCTAAATGCCGTGTGCTGGCCTTTATTAAGGCCTTTTAATGCACTCTTTTTTAAAGACGGTTGCGACTTTTTTAGAATAAAAAACGGGATTAGCCAAGTCAATGCGATAAGCAGACTGCTATGGATGGCAAAATCAACACCCAAGTAATGATTGTCCGTCATGTTGCTGGTGTAATAGCCCATGAATACTTTATAACCCACCCACGTCATGGCAATGAGTGGCAGGATTATTTCACACAACCGCATACCTTTTAAAAAGCCCCGTTGCAAAGTGTTACCGGGATTTGCCAGAGCCACGCGGACTGCCAATTCAGTTTGCGTTTGCATGATTTTGGGCGCTTTTTCACGAAGCAGTCCTGACTGTTGTTTAAAAGGTAAAACAGGCAATCCCAACTGATCGATATTGCTAATAAATTCATCCAGCGCATCATCAAAACGGACTTGCGCCCAGGCATCCCATAATTGGTGGACGCTGTCCCGATGAGTCATTAAATCGGCGGCGTGTTCTGCGTAATAGGCGGCAAACTGTTTTATGGGCCAAGCAAAACCGTCTTGCAACTGCTGAGTGGTTCGCTGCCATTGTTTGTACCAGAGTGCGATTGCTTGTTGAAACGTTTTTTCTGAACCTAACGATCCGGCAACCTGTTGCAGTTTTTTATGTAACTCGTTTTTCCGTACCTGCAAGCCTCGTTGTTCCAGTTGCTCAATAATATGCACTGTCGCCAAAGAATGTATGGTGGCTTCCAATCCAGAAAACTCATCTACCTGCAATCCTTCTGCACACACTGTTTTAAAGATAATAGGCGCTATAAAACCCGCTTTATGCAACTGTAGGCTAAAATCTTCATATTGCGCTAACTGTCCTCTATCCCATTGGTTTAAAACAAACAGCCAGGCATGTCTGGCGCCTTCTGCAAGCAGTAATCGCCACGCCTTTTCATCGCGGTAACGCTCGGGGCTAACCACATAAATAAGCACATCAATGTGCGGTAACCACTGTAAAACCAAGTGCTTGTTACGTTGCTCGGTACTGTCAAAATCGGGCATATCTATCCAGACGATATTTTTTTTACTCTCATCGTCATGTTGCGAGATATTAATTTTAGCCAGCGGCAGGGCTTCCGGAAGACTTTGTAGGGCAATGCTGTAATGATGATATAAAGTCACTTCCCGCGAGGTAGGTCGCTCTATCCCTGCCCTGGCTATTGCCTTGCCTGCCAAGCGATTAAGCAAAGAGCTTTTACCCACCCCGGTGCCCCCCATAAAAGCCACAATAAGCGGTCTTGCACCACTACCGGTTTCTGCACCATAACCTGAAAACAAGGCGTCAGGGGTTCGGGTATCCAATTGATTTAAGCCGGCAGCAGTGTCCGCATTAATCCAACCTGACGCACTGGCTTGTTCAGCCCAGCGTTGGGTTTTTTCTACTAAATCAGAGTAATCGTAAGCCATGTCGCTTTTCTGTAAGTTGGTGTTCAGCCGCCTGTAGTTGCTCAGGAGAAATATTAAAATGTGCCAGGGTCGATAATTGCTCAGGCAACGCCAACAACTTTAAACCCATACTTTCAACAAAAAGCGCTTGTTTTACCGTTTGCAGTTGCTGTTGTTTTAGCTCATGCTCTATTTTGTGCATATAACTGCCGATGGCGCTTTCGGCCAATAGCGACGTAATTGATAACATCGCAGGGGCAAAAATCAAATCATGCACACCAATACCGCCGACATGTATTGTCAGCGCAATAGCAGCAGCATCGGTCGTTACGCGGGTAGCACGTAAACTGTTTAAAACCAGAGGCTGTTCTTGTAGTTTGCCATATAAGCGCTGTGCGGTTTTTTCAACCTCTTGCTGAAAATCAAGATGATAATTTTTTGCCGCACCACTAAAATCCTGCAATATATCCTGTCGTTGACGGCGTAATAAACTGCTAAATTCTTTCCACCAAAGTCGTTGACTGCCCTCTTCCGTTTTATCAAGCAGCTTGTCTGCCAACTGAATCAATACATGTTCAGCAATTTGGTTTAATAAAATGATTTCCTGGCTGCTATCAGTAATAGTGATTCTTTTACGCCCCAGCGTTAGCATTTTTCGTACCGGCCACGTAAGCACTTTACGTGCACCGGTTAAAACACCTGCCAAGCCGGGTACTTCCAATAACGTTAGTAACGCTACCAACGCCTGTTGAAAGGTTTCATAATGACGGGGGTGATTTAAATAATCACGTTGATAATTATCCAAGGCCAGCTTAATTGTCTCATTAACCCATGCCTGCCAATCATGTAAAGCATGATGTTCTGCAATAACCGGCTCCAGCCAGGTTTGCCAATGCTTTTTCAGTAAATCTTGCTGATAACGCACTTGGTTTTTAACCGCGACTTTACCGGCCAACTGCCTAAGCAAATCCTGTTGCGCGACCGGCCAAAGGGGCAATCCTGCTTGTTTTTGATAATACAAAGGCACAACGTCAGGAAAATTATCGTTTCTGGCAAGTTGCCATTTCTCTTTTAAAGACTCAATCAGTAACGCTTCCGAACCTTCACTCAACTTGTTTAAACAAATAACCGTTGGCTGATGCAACAATTCAAGTGCCGCCATAATGTCCCAAACGGATTGATCGGCATATTTTTCTTTGCTGACCACAAGAATAATAATATCAGCCAACGCCATTGTTCTGATAACCCCTTCCCGATAAACAGCCGAATCTATGGAATCAAAATCCGGCGTATCCCATAAAACACCGTGCGGTAACAGCGCAGACGCCAACGTTGTTTCAGTCAAGGAATAACAATCATGCCGATCTCGTGGCATCTGTGTCTGTTGTAATTGTTGAAAACGGCCAAAATAGCGCTGCAAACCACTGCAATCATCCAAATTTACCCCTAAGCAAAAACCCTGGGGATGAATGGTATAACCCGCTAAAGGACTAACCCCTGCAACATCACCATTAAGCAACACATTAACCAGAGAACTCTTGCCAGCCTGCGTCGGGCCTACGACCGTACTCTGTAACGGTTGTTTAGGCAAGGCATTATCAAGCTGACCTTTGCGCAGAAAAGCTTCCGTTAAAATTAACTGATCTATCCGTTGCTGATAGTCACTTTTGCCAGACTCGTTACCCGGTTGATTTAAAACTGACTGGTAACGCTGATTTAGCAGTTGAATAAATTGCAGCATATAAGCTTGGCTCAGGGTTATAATAATTGACCATTTTACTTTGTTTGGTGATCTGGCGTTAAAATACCATAACATGAACCCGTACCTAACTTCGAGGTTATATTTAATGAAGAAACTACCTGTACTGCTGCTTGTTCTTACCTGCACTACTTTACTGGCTTGCAGTAAAGGGCAAGAAATTAATGGTCACAACACCTCTACTGCTTATCGCTCAGTAAAGGCACTTAAAAACCGCCTGTCTCCGGATAGTCGTATTGAATTTGAAGTCTCTTTCTGGACGATTAGGGATGCAAAAAAAGATGATAAAGAATTCTTGGATGTCGTTGATGGTAAGACGCCTGAGGAAATTATTGCAACAGGCAAAGAAATCTATCAAGAACGAAAAGCCGCCGGCTTTAAAGCTTATGATGAATATTCAAGCTGGGAAGAAATGATTGCCAAATTTAGCAAAGAAAGAATGGATCAGGATAACCGCAAAGGCAGATCCAAAGAAGATCAAGAAAAAGATAAAGCCAATGACGTGATCTACAAGCTTTAAAATAAAGCCCTATTTAAAAAAGTACTTATTCACCTCCCCCTTTGAAAAAGGGGGATTGAGGGGGATTTATCTAATAAAATCTCCCCTAACCCCTCTTTTTCAAAGAGGGGGACTGAATAATTACAGCATCGACTGAATCGTTATCATCCAATTAATATTGAAACATAAAAAAGCACTGCCAACCCTACAAAATGTAAACTCAAAGCTTAAAATGCACCAACACCGCTCTGAAAGTATCCTGTGAAATCGTGACCGACCCGGTAAACGGAAAATCAAGGGTCATAATGGTAAACAGTGACAAAGCTACCAGCATAGATAACATCGATGACATAATCAATTGGGCTCCAAAATTCTCTGTCCCAAAAAATATCGTAAAGAGTATCGTGATCATTCCACCGCAGACCAATACAGTCCAAAGAATCGACGGAATCCCCGGCCCGGCAGCCAATATCCGCTCACGCCGAAGTCCGGCGGCTTCATTTAATTTCTCCACGGATTCCTGAAAAAATATTCTCTGATTCTCGTTTTCAGGCTGAAAAGAGGTATAAAGATTCCAAATTTTCTCGGAAGCGGCTTGTGCCTTTTCGCTACGTTTCCCGCTGGCTAAGGTCATCCATTCATCATTAACAATAGCAAACGCATAGTCGCTTAGCGCTGTTCTTACTGCCTCCTTAAAAACAGGAGGAAAACCGGTGGAGTCCCTATACATATCTTCAATGCAAATCGCTTCATTGGCTGCATTTCTACCAGCCCTGTCAAAATTTTGCCATGAGACAATAACCATAAACGCAAGCAATACCGCATAGATAACCCCTATCGTTGAAAAAATGAAACCGGCGACATCGTTATGGGATTTAAGTCTGTGGAAGGGAATAAAGCGCCTGACCAGAAAAAGCGATCCTATGGTTATCCCAAGGAATAAACCAATCAATAAAATCGCTAACGGGGTACTTGGAATGTAAAACAACAACCATTGATTTAGAGGCATTTCTTTCTCCTTTGTGAAGGAATACTATCCATTGAGTGTTTATATGTCAATGGTGTTTTGCCGGATACCTTGCAGACTTTAAAAAATTAAATTACCAACCATATCTTTTAAAATTTAAATCATCCGCAGTCCCATCAATAAGACTTCTGTCAGACCCATTCTGCAATGAACTTATCAATAATGTCCTGTTGTGATTGTAATCATTCAGCCCCCCTTAGCTAAAAGAAGCTTCGGTACAGAAAATCCCGCCCGCCGTTGACGAATTACCGCCGCCAAATAAATCCACGGCGACTGCTGACGAACACGGCATGTTTCAATGACGCTGATTAGAATCGCCAAAATTCTCGAGCCATCTTCGGTGCGTGTGCCATGACAAATGCTTCTTAAAATTACCCAATGACGTAA
>CAIMDR010000745.1 GCA_903839795.1 uncultured Methylococcaceae bacterium
AAATGGCTCACCATTATTGTATATTCGGGATGTCATCAAATTGCGCCGACAAGGATGTGATATTCCAAAATTACCGCAGATACCCGAATTGGCTGCCGTTTAATCTAGGGCTCTGATCGGTTACCATCAGATAGTCAATTAAAAATTATCGGCAGGAGGGATTTATAGGTTTTTTTACTTATAGCAATTAGGATATAATTAATATGGTAGAAATTAACCTTTGATTAAATATATTTGCTACAGTGAAATAGTCAATATGAAACCCTCTAATCTAAATGTGTTGCGCATAGTTTTGGCCATGTTACCACCGATGGTTGCATTCATCATTCAGTGGACATTTTGGTCAGCCTTTCAACCTCTGTTGTGGTATGTTTTTTATCTGGCTGTCTTTTTAAGTGCCTGTATCGGTGGGTTTGTTACCGGATTACTGTCCACCTTGATTTCCGTGGTGGTCGTTTGGTACTACTTCATTCTGCCGCAACTTTCGTTTGTTCTGTCTAATTCAATGGCACTCGTTTCTATTAGTGTTTTTGCCGTCATGGGTCTTCTATTCAGTATCACCCTGGGGCACATGAAAAAATTGATCAGTCAGGCTAACGACACTAATGCCATTTTGCGTGCCAGTGAGGAGCGTTATCGATTACTGGTCGATGGTGTTAAGGATGTTGCTAATGTCATGCTCGACGAAAGCGGTCATGTAATCACCTGGAACCAAGGCGCTGAAAGGCTTAAAGGTTTCACCGCTGATGAAATTATCGGCTGCCATTTTTCAATTTTCTATCCGCCTGAGTTAGTCGCGTCAGGTAAACCGCACACAGATCTCCTCGAAGTACAGGAACAAGGGATATCTGAAGATGAGGGGTGGCGAATATGCAAAGATGGCTCACAGTTCTGGGCACATGTAGTCATCACATCGCTTTATAATGACAATGGCAAGATACAGGGATTCTCAAAGATCACGCGAGACATCACTAAACGCAAGATAGCTGAGGATCAGTTGCGTGCCAGCGAGGAAAATCTTTCCGTTACACTCCAGTCTATCGGTGATGGCGTGATGGCTACCGATTCAAAAGGTTGTGTGACGCGTCTAAATGCCGTCGCAGAAAAACTGACTGGATGGACCCAGTTGGAAGCTATGGGTCGTCCGGTGGCTGAAGTTTTTTGTATCATTAACCAAGAAACCCGACTACCCGCCACTATCCCGGTAATGGAAACCTTGGCGTATGGGACAACACACGGCTTGGCTAACCATACCGTGCTAATTGCCCGTGACAAAACCGAGCACGCCATCGCCGACAGTTGCGCACCGATTCTTAATATTCATAACGAGGTGATTGGTGCGGTGCTGGTATTCCGCGATGTGACCCAAGAATACGCAATACAAGCCGCGCTGCTCGACAGTGCTACACACATCCAGACGGTACTGAGCAACGCAGCCGAGAGCATTATCTCCATCAACGATCGTTGCATCATTGAGACGATTAATCTCGCTGGCGAGGGCTTATTTGGTTATGCCGCAGAGGAAGTTATCGGGAAAAACATCAAGATGTTAATGCCCGAATCTTCTAACAGCCAGCAAGATGATTATCTTGACCATTATTTGACTACCGGGGAGGTTGGGGTTTTTGGAAAACCACGCGATGTTTATGGGCTGCATAAGAACGGCAGTGTTTTTCCGATGTATTTGGCTGTAAACGAGATGAAGCTGAGTGGCAAGCTGCATTTTACCTGCATTGTGCGAGACCTTACCGAGCGTCAAGAATACGAGAAAAAACTTGTCAACGCCAAGAACGACGCAGAATTGGCAAATCAAGCCAAGGATTCATTTCTGGCCACCATGAGTCATGAAATCCGCACTCCGCTGACCGGCATATTGGGTATGCTGGAAGTACTTTCTCTGTCATCACTTGATCAGGAGCAAAGTGCAACGCTGAAAGCGGCGTGGGACTCCTCCAGAAGTTTGCTGCGCATTGTCAACGACATCCTTGATTGGTCAAAAATTCAGGAAGGAAAATTAGCGATTTCCCCGCAATCCATATCGATTTCTCTCTTGCTGCAAGAAGTTGTTAATACTTTTTTACCGGTAGCCAGTACAAAAAATCTGGTGTTGTGGCAGCATACCGATTCCAGAATTGCTTCGGCACATATCGTTGATCCGCTGCGTCTCTCGCAGATATTGAATAACTTTATCAGCAATGCGCTCAAATTCACGCTATACGGGGAAATTGAGTTGCGTGCCGAACTTCTCGAAAAAGTTGAAAGCGGCGAACGAATTCGTTTCTCGGTTAAGGACACTGGCATCGGCATTAGCAAAGACATTCAGGGTAACTTGTTTAAACGTTTTCATCAGGAAAGTGCCGATACGGCGCGTTTATACGGAGGCACCGGACTGGGGCTATCGATTTGCCATCGTCTGGCAGAATTTTTGGATGGAAAGATTGAGCTAGTCAGCGAACTAGGCCAAGGTGCCACGTTTAGCTTTACAGTGATCTTGCCCGTCTCTTCAGCGCCCGGAAAGAATATTCCGGTTTTAAGCGCGGCCGTGGAGCTTAATAAAGTCAAACCTTTGTGTGACGGCAACGGGAGTGTACCTCTAATATTGGCGGTTGATGACCATCCTGTTAATCGTGATCTCTTGGTGCGCCAGATTAAGCTGCTGGGTCTGCGGGCCGAAACTGCCGAGGATGGTCAAGTCGCGTTGTCGATGTGGCAGAATGGGGGTTTTGCGCTGATCATCACCGACTGTCACATGCCAGAGATGGATGGTTACGGATTATCGCGGGCGATACGCACTATCGAAGCGCAAGAACAGCTCTCTCGCACGCCGATCATTGCGTGGACGGCGAATGTTTACGCCGGAGAAGAAGCGCTGTATCAAAAAGCGGGTATGGATGATTTGTTGGTCAAGCCGGCCGACCTGTCCCAATTGAGAAAGATACTGGCAAAGTGGCTTCCCAACACTGAAGCAGAGAACCTTCAATTAACACCCATACTGAATAACGCAAATGATAAACAGGCTATGGGAGCCATCGATTATACCGAGCTATGCAAGGTTGTACCCGATAGTATTGAGCATAGCCAAGTGCTCCATGATTTTAAATCACATATTCTCACTGACCATAACAAACTACTCGAGATGGTAGCCCTAGGTGACCCTAGCAATGTGGAGCGCATAGCGCATCGCATGAAAGGCTCTTGCCAAATGGTGGGGGCCAAGGATCTGGCAGGCGTTTGCTTAGCCCTGGAGCAGACAGCCAGGCAAGGAGATATAAAGGGTATGCATACAAAAATGACAAGACTGGATGAAGCTATCCATCGACTCGAAATACATTTGACCGAATTAACAGATTAGACAAAAGATGAAAGCAAGCGAAATTACTATTCTGGTTATAGAGGATGACGATTTTCAGCGAGGTATGCTCGTTAAAATGCTGCGCTATTTAGGGGTAACTGCGATAAGCGAGGCTGAAAATGGCAAGCAAGCCTTGGATTTTCTGCATACTATAGATACCAAAACAATCGATATAATAATCTGTGATTTGAAAATGCCGGAAATGGATGGCATGGAATTTATACGTCACTTGGGGCAGGAAAATGCGATAACCTCGATTATCATACTCAGTACGTTGGATCGAGTGTTACTGGCTTCGGTAGCAAAGATGACAGTAGCCTATGGTATAAATCTTGTTGGGGTTGTCGAGAAACCTATCGTAGTTGCACAGCTCGAATCGTTAATTTCCCTCTATGAGCGTGTAGAGGTTAAGCCAGAACCTGCGGTGATGCCGGCACAGGTTTATAGTATTGAAGAAATAATGCACGGAGTGCGTGCAAAACAGTTTGAACCGTTCTTCCAACCCAAAGTGGATTTGAAAACAGATCGTATAATCGGTGCTGAAGCACTCGCGCGTTGGATACATCCGGAGCACGGGGTGATCGCTCCCTATCACTTTATCAATTTGATTGAACAAAACAACCAGATAGACGAACTGACTTTTCTTATGCTGGAGAAGGTAGTTGCCGCGTCCCGCTTATTACATGATAAAGGTTATGATATTTCCATCTCGGTCAATCTATCGCTGAATTCATTAACCGATATCACGCTGGCCAACCGAATTATTGAAGTGGCGAGGGAGGCGGGAGTAAACCCTTGTCATATTATTCTTGAGGTTACCGAGTCAGCGGCCATGACTGAAGTCGCGCTCGCTTTGGAAAATTTGGCGAGGTTGCGTATGCACGGCTTTGGTCTTGCCATCGATGATTATGGCACCGGCTACTCCAGCTTGCAGCAGCTTACACGAATTGCCTTCAGCGAATTAAAAATTGATCAGTCTTTTGTGAAGGATGTTGCCATTAATCCGGCGTTACGTATCATCGTTGAGTCGAGTATCGACATGGCGAATAAGTTGCAGGTCAGTTGTGTTGCTGAAGGCGTCGAGACAAAAGAAGATTGGGATATTCTAAAGAGCATGAGTTGTAATATGGCGCAGGGCTATTTTATTGCCAAGCCGATGAACCTTACGTCGTTTATTGAGTTTTATGAGGGTCATTCGGCCTTATAGACTCTACAAAGAACGCCGCAAGTTTTGATAAAAATTTAAACGCCCGTACACCACTTAGGAGTGTGCATGAAATAACTTCGGCATCTTGCTCCCTCTCCCTCTGGGAGAGGACTGGGGTGAGGGAATATAAAGGGTCAAGTTATTTTATGCGCGTTCCTTAAACTGTTTGGCTTTCTAATTGGCTCTTTACCAATGCAGCCCTTCTTTGTTTTGCACGCTCGGCGTTTTCAATACTTTCATTTTCTTTGCGCAAACAACGCGCATCATAACGCTGCTTTGCCAATTGCGCCGTCGTATTTTTTTGTGCCTGGATAAGTGACTGCTCTTTATCCAGGGGTGTTGGCAGTGGCTTCATAATAATACAATCTACCGGACAAGGCGCTACACAAAGTTCACAGCCCGTACATTCCGAAGCAATAACGGTATGCATAAATTTTGCCGCCCCTAAAATGGCATCAACAGGACAAGCGGCGATACATTTAACGCAACCGATACAATCTTTCTCAATAATAAACGCTACACTTTTTGGTTTATGTTGGCCGAATTGTGGATTAAGGGGTTTGGGGTCAATATTTAATAAATGTGCTAACGCGATAATACCTTCATCACCACCCGGCGGGCATTGATTAATGTCCGCAACTCCCGATGCTATTGCTTCTGCATAAGGACGACAACCCTGAAAGCCGCATTGTCTGCATTGGGTTTGCGGTAAAATGGCATTTATTTGATCAATCACAATAGGGCTTTAACCTTGAATTTTGCTGGTATATATAGCCGACTATTGTTGCATTTATTTAAAACAAATCATAGTGACATCAGCACGGATATGCCGACAAAGAGAGGTGTATCATTCGAGTTATTTAATTTCTTCAACCACTGAATTTAAAAATAACACCGAAGTGCTTATCTTGTAGAGGTGTTAAGTATAAAATCGCTGCTTATTCAAAAAATAATTTAAGGAGTGCAGAATGAACCCATGTCAGGCCTGTGGTTATGAACGTAAAGACTTTGATGTAAGGTGTCCCGAATGCGGCAATTTTTATCCGACCCTGGCAGAGCTTATTGCGGAAGAAGAGGCCAATGAAGAAAAGCATTCGTTTCGTGGGCGATGCAAACGAATACTTAACGCCGATGACAGCAAGCAAGCGTTAAAGGACGAACTGAATCAGATAAAAGCAGGGCTTTCCAAAAAAGGGCTATTTACTGTTTTTTTGATTATTGCCTTTGTTTTTGCTTTGACCCTTTCGGTTTTGTAAGGTAACTCGGCTACCAACTTAAGTACGTAGGGCGTGCCGCGCACGCCTTAATTTTCAAGGCGCGCACGGCACGCCCTACAGAAAGTAATGTCGCTTAATCAGCGAAGGTCTCTATAACTCGCAATAAATAACACCCGCCAAGTTTCGCAATACTACTGTTTAGTTGAGTAGTAAGTAATAGCGCATAAGTCTTTTAACATTTTTCAGGCGAATTCTATGGTGTATGACTTACCGATATTCGCCAATATTTCGAACAAGCATTCC
>CAIMDR010000746.1 GCA_903839795.1 uncultured Methylococcaceae bacterium
AGCTTGCTCTAAACGAGTAACCATGCCTTCTTCACCGGCACGTTGCCAAACGCGTGGGTCGTAGTATTTTTTGTTAGGTTTATCGTCACCATCCGGGTTACCGATTTGACCTTGTAAATAAGCTTCATTTTTCTTGTAAAAATTCATGATTCCTTCCCATGTAGCCCATTGGGTATCGGTATCAATGTTCATTTTTACAACGCCGTAGCTAATTGATTCTTTGATTTCTGCAGCAGATGAACCTGAACCACCGTGGAAAACAAAGTTTAATGTATTTGCAGGTATACCGTATTTTTCAGACACATATTTTTGTGAATTGTCTAAAATGGCAGGAGTTAATTTAACGTTACCCGGCTTATAAACACCATGTACGTTACCAAACGACGCTGCAATAGTAAAACGATGACTGATTTTGCTTAATTCTTCATAAGCATAAGCAACATCTTCCGGCTGTGTGTACAATAAGGAATGATCCATATCGGTGTTATCAACGCCATCTTCTTCACCGCCTGTAACACCCAGTTCGATTTCAAGTGTCATGTCCATTTTGGACATACGCGCTAAATAGTGACCGCAAATTTCGATATTTTCTTGCAGACTTTCTTCAGACAAATCCAACATGTGCGAGCTGAATAAAGGCTTGCCTGTTGCAGCAAAATGTTTTTCGCCAGCATCCAACAAGCCATCAATCCAAGGTAATAATTTTTTTGCTGCGTGGTCTGTATGTAAAATAACCGGTACACCGTAAGCTTCTGCCATCAGGTGAACATGTTGAGCGCCTGAAATAGCACCTAAAACAGCAGTTTGCTGTCCTTCCAATTTAAGGCCTTTACCACCAACAAATTGAGCGCCGCCGTTAGAGAATTGAATCACTACCGGTGATTTTACTTTAGCCGCTGCTTCTAATACCGCATTAATTGAATCGGTATTGATAACATTAACAGCCGGCATTGCAAATTTGTTTTCTTTACAAATTGCGAAGATTTTTTGAACATCTTCACCAGTTACAACGCCTGGTTTAACTACATCTAAAATTTTTTGTGACATTTATAAATCCTGTTTCAGTCGATTACGTAGAAGCTTGTAAAGTCGAAGCCATTCGGATGTCATTCAATAAAACAATGTTCTTCCGAATGGCCTGGAACTTTTTTAACCTTCGAGGCTAGCCAAACGCGCTGCAAGAAGTTCTTCAAGTGCTTCCAACGCTTTCGCGAAACCACTGATACCTTCAGCCAGCTTATCGTTAGCCATACGGTTTTCAACGTGCATACTGTCAAAAGTCGCTTTATCAATGGATAATTTTTCAATTGACAATTTAGCTGCGTTTTCTGGATCCAGCTTACGTGGCAATTCGCCTTCTGTGGCTTGTAATTCAGCCAATAATGAAGGAGCGATAGTTAATAAATCACTACCGGCTAATTCTGTAATTTCACCTACGTTACGGAAGCTGGCACCCATTACTTCGGTTTTGTAACCAAATTTTTTGTAATAGTTGTAAATTTCAGTCACTGAAACCACACCTGGATCTTCTGCGGGTTCGTAAGAATCACGGCCGGTATCTTTCTTGTACCAATCAAGAATACGTCCAACAAAAGGAGAAATCAGGGTAATGCCGTTTTCAGCACAAGCAATTGCTTGGTGAAGACCGAACAATAAAGTCAGGTTACAGTGAATGCCTTCTTTTTCAAGAACGGCAGCCGCTTGAATACCTTCCCAAGTTGCAGCAATTTTAATTAATACGCGTTCACGAGTCACACCAGCCGCTTCGTATTGCGCAATCAATTCACGGCCTTTGGCTATGGTAGCTTCAGTGTCAAAAGAAAGACGTGCATCAACTTCTGTTGAAACGCGACCTGGAATGATTTCAAGAATCTTAAGACCAAAAGAAACAGCAAGACGATCAAAAGCAAGGGAAACCACTTCCGCCGCTGAAGCCGCTTGTCCTAAACTGGTTCTGGCTGCTTTCAGCGTGTCATCAACAATACCTTGGTATTGTGGCATTTGTGCCGCTGCGGTAATTAAAGATGGATTAGTCGTTGCATCACGAGGTTTGAAAGTTTCAATAGCCTGGATGTCGCCAGTATCCGCAACAACAACAGTGACTTCTTTGAGTTGTTCTAGTAAATTTTTTCCCATAAGAGGTGCCTTTATATATTAATTAAAAAATTTGAATATTCGCGCGTCATCATTAAATACTGCGGCGAATGCATGAATTTAGAAGTTGACAGAAACATGACCGACCCAAGCAATCTGGCATAAACCTATTCCCATAAAGGGAGAAACAGAATCATCAGTCCGTGTTATCAGGAACACGCTAACTGAGTTCTGTTTCTCAGAGATTTATCAACCTTGGTGACGCATGTACTTTTCAACACCCGTTTCAGTGGCAACGGGTTTTTGTTTTTCAACCAAAGCTTGTCTTACCATGTATTTGGCAACCCGACTAATCTGTGGCAGACTGGCCTGATCCTGTAGATACTTGGCAACTCCGGTTGGGCCTACCTGCTGCTTAACCTGTTTGGCGGATAAAGCCGTCAAAGCGGCTTGTTTTGCCAAGTACTTGGCAACTCTACTAGGTTGTGGCAAACTTTCCTGACGTTGCAAATACTTGGCAACTCCAGATACCTCTACTTCAGCATGCTTTACTTGTGAAGCAGAAAAAGCAGCTTGTTTTGCCAGATATTTGGCAACTTTACTGGGTTGCGGCAAACTAGCCTGGTGTTTCAGGTATTTTGCTACACCACTCAGTCCTGGTGCTTCTTTTTTATTTTTTAAATATTTTTCAACGCCGGTTACTTCAAGCTCACCCGATGACTGCTTTTTCTGTTTTTCAGCAATAGACTGTCTAAGCAAATACTTGGACACACCACTGGTCGGAAACTGGTCACGACTTTCTAAATATCTGGCAACGCCACTCACTAATTTAGCAGGCTCCAGGCTTACTTGTTCTTGCGCCTTTATGCCAGCCAAATGATCCAGATACTTCGCAACCCCGGTAAGTCCACTCGCATCTCTTGAGTAAACAGGATAATCCGTCTTAACTTCTTCAACTTCCTCAATTTTTGGTCGTTTCATGAAAAAGAACAGTCCGGCAACTGCCGGAAAAAACAAACCATTCAAGTTATTCTGGCTCATTGATTATCCCCGGTCGCGCATGTACTTTTCAACTCCAGTTGCTGCTTTCGCTGACGTTGTTTTTTGTGACGCGGCCTGTTTTGCCATGTACTTGGCAACACCAGTTGCTGATGCAGATTTAACGCGCGTTTCCAGATACCTTGAAACACCAGTGCCCGATACTCTATTCAAGTATTTAGCGACACCCGTAGTGAGTGCATAAGATGTTTTAACAGGTTGCTGAGTTGACGTTTTTTTCTGTACGGCAGGAGTGCTTCGTATTTTGAAGAAATAAAATCCAGCCAAGGCAAGAGCAATCAAACCTATCAGATAACTCGTCATAGATGACGACTCTTCACTACTTTCGGTAGCTTCAGTAGCACTTACACTTTCAACTGGTTTTGAAGCAACTTCTTTCTTGGATTCAGGTACCTTAACAGACTCGATGTGTTTGTATTTGGGATCATGGTACAAAACTTCTGGTTTGAAGTCAGCAGCAGGATATTTTTCATCATGAACAATTGTAGCAGGTTCACTTGAGACTACCTTTGAAGCAGTTGTTTTTGGACTATTCTTGGCGATATAATCGCTGTTTTGGTATAGCACTTCCGGCTGGAAGTCTGCGGCAGGATATTGTTGATCTGCACCGGCAACGGTACTTGCCAAAAGCAATACCGCAAATGCACCACTGGTCAAATTATTCTTTTTCACGTTGTTCACCTAAAAGTCGGAAGAAGTGGATTAAGACCCCGACCTGATAGACGGCTATGCGCATCTAAAGATTGAGGTCTCTCTCCAAATATAATGTGTGTAACTACTCTATATTTCGTTTTAAAATTAAAGTACTGCTTCTACGTTCTTAACTACGTTCTCAACGGTGAAGCCAAACTCTTTGAAAAGCTGACCCGCTGGAGCAGACTCGCCGAAACGGTCGAGACCTACAATTTTACCGTTGGTACCTACGTACTTCCACCAACCATCAGTTACACCAGCTTCTACAGCAACACGTTGAGTTACGGCAGAAGGCAATACTGATTCACGATAAGCGGCATCTTGAGCATCAAAGATGTTTGTGGACGGCATAGAAACAACACGAATTTTCTTACCGGCAGCGTTTAATTGCTCCGCAGCTTTCAGTGCCAATTCAACTTCCGAACCGGTAGCAATGATGATCGCTTCTGGTTGACCATCACAGTCGCTCAGGATATAGCCACCACGTGAAATTGCCTCAATTTGTTGTTGAGTACGTGGCACATGAGGTAGATTCTGACGAGAAAAAACCAAAATAGAAGGGCCATGTTGACGTTCAAACGCGGCTTTCCAAGATACTGTCGTTTCAACTGCATCGCAAGGACGCCAAACTTGGATGTTTGGAATCAAACGCAGTGTTGCGATTTGTTCAACCGGTTGATGAGTAGGACCGTCTTCACCCAGACCGATAGAGTCATGAGTATAAACAAAGATGGATCGAATCTTCATCAAAGAAGCCATACGCAACGCATTACGTGCATATTCCGAGAACATCAGAAAGGTCGCGCCAAAAGGAATTAATCCGCCATGCAGTGCGATACCGTTCATGATTGCAGACATGCCAAACTCACGTACACCATAATTGATGTAATTAGCATCAGGCTTATCAGCACGCATGGGTCTGTAGCCAGTCCATTCGGTCATGTTGGAACAGCCCAAGTCAGCAGAACCACCAAAAATCTCAGGTAAAATCTTTGCAAAACCTTCAATGGCTGCCAGTGAAGATAGACGTGTAGCAGTTGTCTTGGCTTCAGCATTAACCGAACTTACAAAAGCATCGGCATCAACTTTCCAGTTACTTGGCAAGTCACCCGCCATACGACGCTGATATTCAGCAGCTAATTCAGGATGTGCTGCTTGATAGGCTGCGAATTTCTCATTCCATTCGCTTTCAGCTTTTGTACCTTTTGCTTTAGCATCCCAACCCGCATAAACATCAGCAGGAATTACAAATGCTTCATGATCCCAGCCTAAAGCGGCTTTGGTCAGATTAATTTCGTCCTGACCTAATGCAGCTCCGTGACAGGCATGACTTCCCGCTTTGTTCGGTGAACCAAAACCAATAGTTGTTTTGCAACAAATCATGGTAGGTTTATCGGTCATGGCTTTAGCCAGTTGAATTGCTTTAGTTAGTGCAACATGATCGTGCCCATCAACATCAGCGATTACATGCCAGCCATAAGCTTCAAAACGCATAGGCGTATTGTCAGTAAACCAGCCATCAACATGACCATCAATAGAAATACCATTGTCGTCCCAGAAGGCAATTAAATTACCTAATCCCAAGGTTCCTGCCAACGAGCACGCTTCGTGGGAAATACCTTCCATCAAACAACCATCACCTAAAAAGGTGTAGGTATGATGGTCAACAATTTTGTGTCCATCTCTGTTGAATTGAGCAGCCAATGCCTTTTCAGCAATTGCCATGCCCACTGCATTGGTAATACCTTGACCTAAAGGACCGGTCGTTGTTTCTACGCCTGGCGCATAACCATATTCTGGATGACCGGGTGTTTTAGAATGAAGTTGACGAAAGTTTTTCAGTTCTTCAATAGGTAAGTCGTAGCCAGTCAAGTGCAACAATGAATAAATCAACATCGAACCGTGACCATTTGAAAGCACGAAACGATCCCGATTTGACCATTGTGGATTGGTCGGATTGTGGCGCATAAAATCGTTCCACAAAACCTCGGCAATATCCGCCATTCCCATGGGGGCTCCGGGATGTCCAGAGTTTGCTTTTTGAACGGCATCCATGCTCAAAGCGCGTATGGCGTTCGCTAATTCTCGGCGCGAAGTCATATTATTCTCCTTTATTATTTTTAT
>CAIMDR010000747.1 GCA_903839795.1 uncultured Methylococcaceae bacterium
ATGACTCGTAATTATTCACCTCCCCCTTTGAAAAAGGGGGATTGAGGGGGATTTATCTGATTAAATCTCCCCTAACCCCTCTTTTTCAAAGAGGGGGACTGAATACTTACGATGACTCAGTTATTTCATGCGCATTCCTAAGGACAATACCCGCTCCACTCGCAGCAAGTCTTCTTGTGTATCAACCCCCGCCTGTGGCGTTTGGTCGACAATTTTTACCAAGACGGCTTCGCCGTGCCACAAGATTCTGAGTTGCTCCAGCGCTTCAACCGACTCAAGGGGCGACGGTTCCCAAGAACAATAACGCTTTAAAAAACCGACCGTATAGGCATAGAGTCCGATGTGCCTAAGATAAGGCACAACACCAGAAGGAGTTCTGCCTGAATCAGCAAAAGCCTCTCTCTCCCAGGGAATAGGCGCACGGCTAAAATAAAGCGCATAGCCGGCTTTATTTAATACCACTTTAACGGCATTCGGATTAAATATTTCTTCTGAATCGATAATCTTGGCCGCCAGCGTTGCAATACCTGCCTGTTGCTGACTCGCCAAGGCAAGCGCCACCTGATGAATCGTTGCAGGCGGAATCAGCGGCTCATCGCCTTGCAGATTGACGATAATTTCGTTATCTGCCCAACCACAATAGCCCGCAACTTCAGCGATTCTTTCCGTGCCACTTTGATGGTCAGGACGCGTCATGACGGCTTTAATGCCCAATTCGCTAACGGTTTGAAAAATCCGTTCATCATCGGTCGCGACTATAATTTCTTCAGCACCGGCTTCTTGAGCACGCTCACAAACATGAGCAATCATGGGTTTTCCGGCAATCGTCAATAACGGTTTGCCCGGTAGCCGGGTTGAGGCATAACGAGCCGGAATAACGACTTTAAAACGTAGCGTCATTTGTATAAGGCGTCAGTTTCTTCACTGCTTAACTCGCGAGCTTCATCTTCAAGCATCACGGGAATATCATCGCGGATTGGAAAAGCGAGGCGATCTGCCCTGCATATTAATTCTTCTTTGGTTTTATCATAGCGCAAGGGACTCTTGCATAAAGGACAGGCCAAAATATCGAGCAGTTTTTTATCTATCATGCTTTTCTCTTAAGTAAGTTTAATAATTGTTCAGAAAAAGCGGGCTCAGGCACGGCTTTTACTGGAAGATACCAATGCTGTTTTCCTGCAAATGCCCTACATTTTACAGCATCTTTTTCTGTCATTAGCACCGGTTTGTTATCAGTGTATTCAATATCGTGGCGCTGGAAGGGATAATGATCAGGAAATTTATGCGTTTTACAGAGTAAGCCAGCGGCTTCCAATACGTTAAAAAAGCGTTCCGGATTACCAATACCGGCCAAAGCATGGCACTCAACACCCTTAAATTCCTGCAAAGGTTTTTGCTCGCCGGTCACTACATTTACCAATTGGTCACCCACCAAGCGCATGGACATTTCATTGTCTTCAGATTTTTCACCATTAACGATGATAAAATCGACAGTTTGTAATCGTTCAATAGGCTCGCGCAATGGTCCGGCAGGCAAACAGTAACCGTTACCAAAACGTCTTTCACCATCAATAACCGCAATTTCAATGGTTCTGTTTAAGGCATAATGTTGCAAACCATCATCGGATAAAATGACATTACAATCAGCTTTACTGAGCAACATTTTTGCAGCGTCTACCCGCAACGGCCCAACCGCCATCGGGCACCCTGTTTGTTTGGCGATTAACAAGGCCTCATCACCGGTGTTTTTGGCATCACTGTCAACCGTCACCCATTGCGGCCATGATTCAGCTTGTCCACCGTAACCACGACTAATGATACCGGGTTTAAAACCGGATTCTTTAAGAAACTCGGCCAACCAGATAACCAACGGTGTTTTACCAGTGCCGCCAACCGTAATATTGCCTACGATGATAACCGGAACCGGCAAGGTATGTGATTTTAGTATGCCTAAACG
>CAIMDR010000748.1 GCA_903839795.1 uncultured Methylococcaceae bacterium
ATACGGTTAACTTGATGATAAAGCATAAAAAGAGACCGTTCGCTGAGCGGAGTCGAAGCGAGTGGCCTGCTTCGACTCCGCTCAGCGAACGATTTAACCTTAAACCGTCCCGTTTTAAGTAGGCAGCCTATTTACTTAAGGTGTCAGTCTGAACCGGTTTTTCTGCATGTATTTTTACACCCAGTCCATGAGGTTTAAAAACGCCTGTTGCAACGGCAATAAACAGAAAAATAAATAACAGGATGGAAAGGCTGATACGAAAAGTCAGTGCTTTAACTGTTTTTTCGGATGACTCTTCGGTTTTATGGTTAATCAAGTGAAACAGGGCAGAGCCGAGACTGAAAATTATCAGGATAAAGGCAATGATGACGACGCTTTTGATAATCATGGTAGTGTTATGTTGGATGATAAAATTTTCTCTATTCTCGTTTATTAATGTCTCTGTGCCAATAGGTTAAAGAAAAAAGCATGATTATTAACATTGGGCGTTATTCAATAACCTTAACAAAAGCCCCTACGCTGGCTTATTGCTGTTTATTACCACTGCTATTGGCGCTGGGAATTTGGCAGTTAGGACGCTCGGATGAGAAAAAAGTATTTCTTGAGCAGCAAGCGAAAGGCTTGGCTTCTGCCGAAATTATACAGTTATCTACGGCTGTTAAAGAGGATGTAAATCGTCTTAGGTATAAAAAAGTCCAAGCAACCGGTCATTATGATCATGCGCATCAGTTTTTATTAGACAATCAAATCAGTGAAGGTAAAGCGGGGTATTTTGTTATTACACCGTTTATTCTGCAAGGGGAAACCCAGGCTGTTTTAGTTAATAGGGGCTGGGTTCCCTTAAATAAAGATAGAACGGTTTTGCCTGAGCTACAGATCAAGGATGATCAAGCCGTGGTAAGAGGACGGATAAACAGCTTTCCAAGTGTCGGCATAAAGTTGGCGGGCGCTGAAATACCAACAGACGGTTGGCCTTCTGTTGTACAGGTTATAGATAGCCAGGTTTTGGCAAAAAAACTGACTTATGCATTATTCCCTTTTCAGCTTGAGCTGGATAAAGACCTGCCCGAAGGCTTTGAACGGGAATGGAAAACAACAACAATTATGTTGCCAGAACAACATACAGCCTACGCGATTCAATGGTTTGCACTGGCATTGACGCTCACAATACTATTTATTGGGTACAGTTTTAAAAGAAATGATGACTAAGCAAGAGAAGAAAAACAGACTATTGATAATACTTATTTTTGGAATGACTATTATTCCATTTTTAATCGCTTGGGGTCTAAAAGAAAATCCGGCACTGCTAAAAGGAACCACCAATAGCGGGCAACTGATCATTCCTCCCGTTTCAACTGAACGGAGTGATTTTACCGGCTTTGATTCGTTTTCAACTGAAAATATGAGTGAACTTCCCGGACATTGGTTGATAGTTAATGTGATTCCTGACGCGGATTGTAATGAAATCTGCCTGGATGCGTTGCTTAAAACCAAGCAATTACGGCTCATGTTAAACAAGGAACTGCCTCGCACACGTCGGGTGGTTATGCTTTTTAAAGAGCCGCCAGCAGCAGTGGCCAGTGAATGGTGGTTGAAGGATACGCTGTTATGGCGACTTCGTCGTACCGATAACAAGGAAGATAATGCACTTTTTTTGAGTTTGTTGCGTGAAGAAAATAAAATAAACGACGCACTGATAGAAAAACTGATCAGTAATGAAAACAAGGAATTCGCGCTTAATTCAGATTTGATCAGGGTTAAACCCAGCGCAGGGTTGGCTAAAAAGATAGCGGATATCCGCAAAGGGACTATTCCTGATGGCATGTTGTTTTTAATCGATCCGCTGGGCAATTTAATGATGCAATATGACGCCGGTTTTAATACCTACAAAGTAAAAGATGATCTTATGCATCTACTTAAAATTTCTCAAATTGGTTAGTGGTAAATAAAATGTTCAGAAAATTAACTCTATTTGGCGTTTTTTTAACGCTAATCATGGTGCTCTTGGGTTCATACCTTCGGTTATCGGGTGCTGATCAGGGGCTATTTCTGCCCGATTTTATTAAGACGTTAAGCTATAGTCCTACTTTTTATCTGACGGCGGCATTGGGTTTGTTGGTTTTGCTATTGAACCTGTTGGCATGGAGTCAACAGCCACGCAAAACAGCCGTTATAACGACATCCCTGGCGTTGCTGGTTCTGGTTGGTTTACAACTGGTTGTGGGAGCAACCGCAATAGCGGCTATGCCTATCGTTATAACCACTCAGGTAGTGTTGGCTATGCTAACCTTCGGGTTAATGTTTGGGCTGTCTCTGCGCCTTAATCCGGCAATTACCGGTCGGTTGAGTGACCCGCGTGCCGGTCTTGGCTTGTTTGCCCAATTTGCCTTGCTGGTTTTATTGCTGGAGATTATTCTGGGTGCCTGGGTTAGTGCTAATCATGCCGCCTTAGCCTGTAGTGGTTTTCCGCAATGCAACGGGCAGTGGTGGCCGCAAGCGAATTATCAAAATGCCTTAAATTTAATTAACGGGTTATTGACGGGTTACACCGGTGTTATTTCCTTTGACGCGCAGGTAGCGGCCAGTTGGTTGCATAGGGTCGGTGCGTTGCCAAGCTTTTTGGTACTGAGCCTGCTGATGTTCAGAGCTACGGCAACACTGTCGCTAAAGTCGCTAAGAACAGCCGGTTTATGGTTGGGTGTATTGCTGTTTGTTGAGATTGGTTTGGCTATTGCCGGCGTTAAGCTGGGTATGCCGCTATGGGCAACTTTAGCTCACCATGCCGTTGCTGCTTTGCTAATGCTGCCTTTAATTGCGATTAGTTTTTATAGTCGCTATGGGCAGGTGGAAATACAGCACCCTGTTACTGAAAAAATAGAACCTGAACAAGCGGTTGTTGAAACGGCTAAGGCCGTCGTGCCGGTTGAGGCTTTTAGGGAAGCCCTATATGTAGAACCCGAGCCCGAATCTTTATACTTACGTCTTAAGTCACAGCTAAAGCGAACTCGTTCCGGACTTAATGGAATGCTGGCCAGTTTGCCGATAGGCCAGAAAGAAATTAACGATGATTTGCTGGAAGAAATTGAAGCCAGTTTAATCATGGCTGATGTGGGTGTTGATGCGACTACAGAAATCATCAGGCATTTGACCCAACGTGTTGAGCGGCACCAGTTGCAAGACGGCTTGGCCTTGTCAGTGGCGTTAAAGCAAGAGTTGCTGGATATTCTCAAGCCTTGCAGCCTGCCGCTGCAAATACCCAAACAAGATACACCGTTTGTTATTTTAGTGGTCGGTGTCAATGGTGCAGGCAAAACCACAACCATTGGTAAATTAGCCAAGCGTTTGCAGGCACAAGGTCATAGCGTTATGTTGGCCGCCGGTGATACTTTTAGGGCAGCGGCTGTTGAACAGTTGCAAGTTTGGGGAGAGCGTAATAATATTCACGTTGTAGCTCAACATACCGGAGCCGATTCGGCATCGGTTATTTATGATGGTTTGCAATCTGCAAAAGCTAAAGGCATTGATGTATTGATTGCCGATACAGCAGGTCGCTTGCACACAAAAGCCAATTTAATGGATGAGCTGAAAAAAGTAAAAAGAATCATGGGTAAGCTGGATGAAGCTGCACCCCATGAAGTGTTGTTGGTATTGGATGCGGGAACAGGCCAAAATGCGCTGTCCCAAGCAAAACTGTTTAATGAAACAGTGGCTTTAACAGGACTGGTGTTAACCAAGTTGGATGGTACGGCAAAGGGTGGTGTTATTTTTGCATTGGCCAAGCACACCGGTATTCCCATTCGATTTATAGGCATAGGTGAGGGCATTGATGATTTACAGGATTTTGATGCGGCGCTTTTTGTTGATGCCTTGTTCGTAAAAGATTAAAAAAACATGATAAAGTTCGTTAATGTAAGTAAACGCTATCCTGAGACTGGCGACGTATTACGCAACGTCAGTTTTCATTTGCGGCGCGGTGAAATAGCTTTTCTCACCGGCCATTCCGGAGCCGGCAAAAGTACCTTATTAAGATTGATTGCGGTCATGGAGCGTTGCAGTCGAGGCCAAATATTTTTGGATGGTGAGGATGTGGGTCTTGCAAAAGAAAATCAGTTGCCCTACATAAGAAGAAAAATGGGCTTTATCTATCAGGATTACAAATTGCTTAGCGATAGGACTGTTTTTGATAATGTGGCGTTACCCTTGGTGATAGCTGGCTACGGGCATCATGAAATCAGTCGCAGGGTAAGAGCGGCCTTGGATAAGGTCAGTTTGACGGGTAAAGAAAAAAAATACCCGTTGGCCTTGTCGGGTGGTGAACAACAGCGGGTAGGTATTGCCAGGGCGGTGGTTAACAAGCCGCCCATTATTATTGCAGATGAACCCACCGGTAATCTGGATCCGGAATTGTCGGCAGAAATCATGTTTTTGTTTGGTCAATTTCAACAGGTCGGTGTTACAGTGCTTATAGCCTCACATGACATTTCTTTAATTACCCAGCTAAACCGCCGTGTCTTAAAATTAGACCATGGTCAAATGGTTTCGAGTTAAATTATGAAACGAAGCCATCATAAGAACATCATCAGAAAAGATCCACAAGCCAAACCGGTCAAGCAGGATGTCCGTCAAACCAAAAGGGCGGGCGGTGATTTTGTCGATAAAATAAATGCTTATCGAGATATTCATGCGCACGCCTTGTTTTCCAGTCTGGGTCGTCTTGTCGCCTCGCCATTTACCTCTATAATGACCATAGCGGTGCTGGCTATTGCTATTTCCTTGGCCAGCGGATTTTATATTTTGGTCGTTAATCTTCAGCAATTAACAGGCAGTCTGGAAACCAGCAATCAAATTTCCTTATTTCTCAGGGATGATGTTTCTGACGTACACGCCAATAAATTAGCCGACACTATCAGGCAGAATCCGAGCGTTCAGGACGTTAAAATAATTACCAGGGATCAGGCCTTGGCTGAATTTAAAACCTATAGTGGCTTTGGTGAGGCAATTAATGCCTTGGATACTAATCCGTTACCCATTGTGCTTCAAGTCTTGCCTAAAAATACACTGGAAGATAAGCAAGGGCTTGAGACCTTGCAGGATACTTTTAAACAAGCGCCGGAAGTTGATTTTGCCCAGATGGATCTCCAGTGGGTTGAGCGCTTGCAGTCTATTTTGGCGGTAGCACGACTTTTTGCTACCCTAATAAATGTGATGTTAGGTATTGCGGTATTATTTATTATCGGCAATACCATACGGTTGGAGTTGCATACCCGGCGAGATGAAGTCGTCATTGCCAAATTGGTTGGCGCTACCAATGCGTTTATTCAGCGACCGTTTTTGTATACCGGTTTTTGGATCGGTTTTATTTCAGGCGTATCGGCGTGGTTTATTGTGACGTTGCTCATGCTGATATTAAGGCAACCGGTTGAAAAACTGTCAGAACTTTATGACGGTGGGTTTCATTTGTTGTTTTTAAGCTTTACCGAAACACTGGGACTGATCGTTATTTCTTCGGTACTGGGGGTAGCAGGTTCGTGGGCGGTACTTATTTGTCAGCTTCATCAGGCTAAAGCTGAGTAAAAACGGCAAAGTCGGCTTTGAACGCCATTAGCAAAGAAAAGCATTCACCACGAAGACACGAAGGACACGAAGAAAAGCAAAAACGGTTAATGTTCTTCTGGTTCCCAAGTTGGAGCTTGGGAACGAGTAGAAATGTAATTTTATATATTATTTGCTATTTATAAATAAACAAAATATAGTCTTAACGCCACGCCACGCCACGCCACGCCATAACTGACTGAAAATGTAGTGATTGTAGTTTGTGGTGCTTGATTTTTAGAATATTTTCG